>JAATVM010000204.1 GCA_014523495.1 Nitrososphaerales archaeon TH1920 | reverse complement strand
TAACTAATTCTGTAAATTGTCCCATCATCAAAAGATAGAACATAAAGATAACCATCAGGCCCTGTCTTTATATCAGTTATTCCTGCAAAACCTTCTCCAAATACTATTGAATCCATTTCAGCATTATTGTCAACTACATGATCTTCCAATCCCGGTTCATTTAAGTTAAAGTCGGTTCTCTCGTCATTTAATTCAAATCTGTACAGATTACCAAAGCCTATGTCTCCTACAAATGCGTTATTTGCATATTCCATACCTAATTTTTCAGAATTCAAAAACTCAATATCTGTGATACCAAAAGACTCCTTGAAGCTCAGTATTGGATCTTTGTAAGTTGAATTTGGGAAATTTACTAAATCGTTTTGAGATATTCCACTAGCTGAAATTGGTCCCATTGTTAATTTCCAGCCACTATTAAATCCGGGACTAACCAAATTAATTTCATCATATTCCTGTTCACCATTTTCCGTATCCCACAAGGTTCCAGTAACAGGATCTATTCCAAGCCCAAAACTATTTCTTATACCGTAAGCTTGATACCAGTTTAGTGGATCTTCAGAATTGTCACTTGTGAAAGGATTATCAGAAGCAGGAGAGCCATCATTTGGATTTATTTTTAAAATTGCCCCACTAAAATCTGGATCTGGACCATTCACTATGTTTTGATCTTTTCCATTTCGTTGCAGCTCTCCAGTTACTGAATAAAGATATCCATCATTGCTTGCGGCCAATTTCCCTCCTTGATGATTAGTTGCGGGAGTTCCTGGAAGATCCATAAATACCTCTTGATTTGTTAGTTCCGGTCCTACTCCCAAGGTATATTTGTATATTCTATTTTGCACTTCCCCATCCTTTACAGTCGCATACAAAAATATATTCTCACCAACTTTTTCAATTCCTAATAATCCACGTTCATTCTTACTATCAACATTTATTGATAGCAATGGTTGTGGTTGAAGTACCCCATTGCTAACGAGTCTGACATTTCCATCTTTTTCTAAAACTAGTATATTATTATTATCTAAGAATAACATGCTGGTAGGAAATGAAATGCCACTTACCAAGGCTTCGACTTTAAGATTAGGATCTTTTACTGTTGGTTGTGCATATATCAAATTATTTTGGAGAGTAATTACAAGTGCGATAATTATTAAAAAAAATACAAGGAACTTTTTCATACTCAGAACAAATGAACTTTGTAACTATTATATTTTGCCTATGGCCATTTCTTTTTTTCTTTTATACTCAAGTTTCTTCTGACAAGATTCCATCTACTAACAATATAGTTCTCAATTGTCTAGCCAGATCAGTAACAGTGACAATACCAACTACTTTTCCTTCTGATAGTATGGGCAATCTACGTATCTTATGATTGACCATGCGTTGCACAGCTACTTCTACTGGAGTGTCAGGACTGGCGTACGTTTGTATTTTTGACATTATAGTACCTACCTTAACTTTTGAGGATACTAGATCCTTCGTACAGATTTTCTTAACAAAATCCCTTTCAGTGATTATACCGATAGGAACGTTTTCTCTCTCTACGATAAGAGAGCTTATCCGTTTTTCAGTCATGATTTTTGCTGCTTCGTAAGCTGTAATTCCTTCATCTATCGAGATGACTTTCTTTGTCATTATATCCTGTACTCTATCGTTCAATATTCGATTATTATAATCATCAAAATAAAAACTTAGGTGCTCGCATAACACTTACAAGTTTTTCATTTTAATGGGGATCTAACTAACTGATCTGACTTGACAAATAAATTAAAATTACTAGTACTAAACAGTTAAGGGTGGACTCTGAGTGAAAGTAGGAATAGTTGTTTTTCCAGGAAGTAACTGTGACCGAGACGTTTATCATGTCTTAAATGATGTTTTAGGATTAGGTGCTCAATACGTGTGGCATACGGAAAAAGCAATTAATGATTTTGACGCCCTAATATTACCAGGTGGATTTTCATACGGAGATAGATTACGTGCAGGCGTCATAGCAGCTCAAAGCCCAATAGTCGAAGCGATAAAGAAAAAAGCGGACGAGGGATTACCCATTCTTGGGATTTGCAATGGATTTCAAATACTAGTTGAAGCTGGATTGCTACCCGGTGCCTTAATGAGAAATGATAAATTACAATTTTCTTGCAAGTGGTTAAAAATTGAAGTGTTGAATGTTAACACACCGTTTACCAATTTACTCAGATTAAATGATGAGATAAGTATCCCAATTGCACATGGGGAAGGCAGATACGTAATAGGTGATGATAAACTCCATCATCTTTATGAAAATAATCAGATTGTTTTCAAATATAAAGATCAAAATCCAAATGGATCAACTGAAATGATTGCGGCAATTTGCAATGAAGAAGGAAACGTTATGGGACTCATGCCCCATCCGGAACGTGCAACAGAAACAATCCTTTCTCCCACCCATGCAAAAAGTAATGCAGGACTGATATTTCTTTCATTAAAAAATTTCCTATCTAATTACATAAAGAATTGAATTTATTGACATAAAATGCTAACCAGAAAAGAAGATATTTATTTGCGGGAAAAATTAGGTAGAAAACCTAATTTACTAGAAATTGACATGATAGATGCTGAATGGTCTGAACATTGCTCATATAAATCCTCTAGAAAATATGTCAAATTATTACCATCTAGTGGTAAAAGAGTAATCGTTGGTCCAGGGTATGATGCAGGAGTACTGGACTTAGGAAATGATGATGTTCTTACAGTTCATATAGAAAGTCATAATCATCCCTCTGCAGTTGAACCATATGGAGGAGCCGCTACTGGAGTAGGTGGAGTAATAAGGGATATAATCTCAATGGGCACACGGCCCATTGCCTTACTTAATGCTTTACGATTCTCTTCACTAAATGGAGCCAATAAAACATCAAAGGCAAAATGGTTATTCAAAAATGTCGTAAAAGGAATTGCAGACTATGGCAATTGCATAGGGATACCAACCGTCGGAGGCGATATTGAGTTTGATGATTCCTTTAAAGATTATTGTTTGGTGGACGTAGCCGCAATAGGACTCGGTAAAAAAGATAAACTCATTGCCAATCATGCAAATGACGGTGATCTGATAGTACTTGCTGGTAACCCCACGGGAAAAGATGGAATTCGAGGAGCATCTTTTGCCTCAAAATTACTTGATGAAGAAGATAGATCCGCAGTTCAAATACCTGATCCTTTTTTGGAAAAATTAATAATTGAAGCTACAATTGAAGCAGCTAAAAATAATTGTATTAATGCAATAAAGGATCTTGGTGGTGGAGGATTATCGTGTTGTTTATCTGAACTATCTCATTTGGTTAACAGAGGGTTTGAAATTGAATTGTCCTCCGTGCATACTAAAGTAGCTGGTTTATCACCAAATGAAATAATGATTTCAGAATCACAGGAAAGAATGGTGTACATCATAAATAAGCAAAAATTATCTACCTTTGACAAAATATTCAACAAATATGGTATTACATATTCAATTATTGGTAAAGTACATGGCCAGGATAATCTCAATATACTTTTTCATGGTAAAGCAATAGCTAATATCTCTTGTAACCTGATGGTAAATGCGCCACTTTGTAATAGAAAATCAAAGAAGCCTGAATACCTGAAAAAAATAAAAAAGAAGATAGTTTTGGACAAAATAAGGGATTACAATATCATTTTGTTAGATATGTTATCGAATCCGAATATTGGTAACAAAAATTGGGTCTACCAACAATATGACCATGAAGTTGGATTGAGGACTGTCATAAAACCTGGCGCTAATGCATCTGTTATCAAAATCAACGATAATAAATTTGTGTCAATCAAATTAGACGGAAATTCCAAACACTGTTATCTTGATCCGTATCATGGAACACTAGGTTGTCTGTCAGAAGCTTGCAGAAATGTTATATGTACCGGTGCAGAACCCATTGGAATTATAGATCATCTGCAGTTTGGAAGTCCTGAAAATCCCCAGATATATTGGACATTCAAGGAGTCAATAGAAGCAATTATTGATTTTTGTAATTTTATGAAAATCCCTGTGGTAGGAGGAAAAGTAAGCTTTTATAATGAAACAATGAATTCACCAATTAAACCATCACCAATAATTGGCACTATTGGATTGATTGAAGATCGATGGCATATTACTACTAATGTTCCAAATGTTGGAGATACATTGTTTATCTTAGGTCAAACAAACGAGGAATTGGGTGGCTCTGAATATTTTGACTCACATTTGCATTCGAAGTACGGAAATGTCCCAATGGTAGATTTAGAAACTGATAGAAGAAATAACCTAGCTGTATTGCATCTAATTCAAAATGGATTGGTTGATTGCGCGCATGACTGTTCTAAGGGTGGAATTGGAACGGCACTGGCTGAATTAGCGATATCTGGCAAACTTGGAATAACAGTCGATTTGAAAAAAGTTCCAAATAATTGCTCGCGTTATGATTACCTACTTTTTTCTGAAACCCATTCAAGATTCATAATAGGAACTAGGCAACCAGATAAGGTAAATAAAATATTGAGCAGCAGGAATTGTATTTTTTCTGAAATAGGAAAAGTTGATCGAACCAAGATTCTAAATTTATGCTACTCTGGTAAAGAAATAATAAATTTGCCCTACGATGATTTGAATCTTGGCTATAACACAATGAATCATATCATGAATGGAACTTGAAAAGGACAAATTTATGTGGAGTAAATCTTAATTAAATCCATCCCGAAGGAATGATCGCTAATGGTTCATGAGAATTGTGGCGTAGTTGGTTTTTTTTCACTAAATGGTCATAATGTAATACCTTACGTAATTGATTCTTTGCGGGCGCTACAGCATAGGGGTCAAGAGTCTTGGGGATTTGCAATACCCTCAAAACCCCCGTACAAAAGTTTAGGTTTAGTATCTGCTTCAAAAGATTTTAGAAACATTATTAAAAAATTCAATTCTCATGCTGCTATTGGTCATGTCAGATATTCCACTGTTGGGAAAAGTAATCTAGATAATGCACAGCCATTAAAAATAAGAGATCTTTGCATAGCACATAATGGAACTATAGCTAATGTGGAGGAATTATCAAATATGGTCGGGGGATGCACTTTTTCACCTCAAACAATGAGTGATACTTTATTGGCGGCACAAAGATTATTGATGCATCTTGAAAAGAATCAAAATATGGTTAAAGCCCTTTGTGTCTTAAAGGAAGAAATGATTGGCTCTTTTTGTTTTACACTTTTGACAGATGATGGATCGGTTTATGCGGTTCGTGACACACGTGGATTTAGACCCCTAGTATTGGGACATATTGAAGAATCAAATACATATATCATATCTTCTGAATCATGTGCTATCGATATCGTAGGTGGTAAGCTTATCGGTGATATCCAACCAGGTGAATTATTGAAACTAAGCTTAAAAGGAATAGAACGACAACAATTTTCTACTAGTGAATATCATTCACACTGCGCTTTTGAATTTACATATTTTGCACATCCAAGTAGCATTATTGAAGGAGTTAATGTTTATGAGGCAAGAAAAAAAATGGGTCATTTTCTTGCACGAAAATATCCAATACACGATGCAGAGGTAGTTATTCCAGTTCCAGATTCGGCCAGACCGGCGGCTTTAGGGTATGCAGAAGAACTAGGTATCCATTTTGAAGAAGGTTTATTGAAGGACAGGTATCGAAAAAAAGGGGCCATGAGAAGCTTCATTGAACCCTATCGTGGTGAACGCATTGAAATTAACAAGGGCATTATTCCAATACCGGAAGTTATCAAAGGAAAAAACGTGGTAGTAATAGACGACAGCATAGTCAGAGGAACAAGTTCACAATCTATCATAAAGATCCTTCGTTCAGCGGGTGCATCAAAAATATCCCTCATTGTTACTTTTCCACCAATCAAGTATCCATGCTATGCAGGAATAGATTTTCCATCACAAGATGAACTTTTGGCGTTTCAGAATCAAGAGCACGATGATAGTCATATTGAATCAAAAATTGCAAAAACTATCGGTGCAGATAAAGTAATTTACAATGATACCATTACATTAGCACAGGCAATTGGTATTGATGAGAATGAATTGTGTTTTTCTTGTTCAACTGGAAATTACAAGCCCCTAGGGATAAAGCCAGTTTTCAGGACTCGAGCTGAAGTAAAGGGAGATTTGGAATAGTAACAATAACAATAAATTAACAACAAATAAAAAATCGATTTTCAATTTACACATTACCGACAGGGATTTTACTAAATTACTTAAATATTTGGGAATTCAATTAATTTGAATTGAAAAGACTGAATCTTATTCTTATTTGTATTGCAGGAACTATTTTTCTTTCTTTTCTTTCGTACCTAGTCATTCAATATTTTCAACGTCCTGATTATTCATTGGAGGTGGACGCAATGCGAGAAGATCAATCTCTTTTTGTAAATAGTAGGATAATACTAACGAATGCGGGAAAACAACCGGTCACTCATGTTGTTGTTTATTATGGCATCAAAAATGAAACAATACAAACTATCAATCCTGGAGAAAAAATTTCACTTTCACCCCCAGAAGGAAGTAACTTGAATTTTGTAAGAATTATTGCAGATAATGGTATAAACATAACCACTGGGTATCGAACACCTATAAAAATGCCTGGAATGATGGGTTCATGATAAAAAATAAGATATATAGTTTCTCAATCTAATAGCATATAAAGCCAATTAACTTACGATACTTACTAGTCTACTAGACTTACTGACAATGCAGGAGAAGAACGTAAAGAATCATGACATTAAAATTACCGATTGTGAATTTTTTTCTATTGAAAAATTCAGTATTCAAGACATTGTGTCAGGAAATAATTAAACTTGATACTTCAATTAGATCTGCAGGAATTACAAATGAAGATGGCATAATACTGCACATTAGTCAGCGTAAAGGTATCAAGCCATTTCTTTCTTCTGAAGAAAGAGCCCAATATGCCATTACTGCAGCTACCAGGCAATTTACCAGGCTTAGATGGGAAGTATTATTGGGGAAAATACAATATGCAATTTCTCATTATTCTAAACTTATTCGAGCTACCATCCCGATAACTGATGATAATAGAAAATTATCATTTGTGATCTTACTTTCTCTAGATGCAGGAACAGATAATTTTCATGAAATAATAATGGAAAAAATAATCCCATTAATTAAGCAGAAGAAATCAGACTTGTTGAAAGGTTAAAGTTAAGAACTATTATTTTGCAGAAAAGCCGCCATCAATAGTCAAAGTCGTTCCTGTAATCCAATTTGCGTCGTCTGAACATAGGTATACGACAGCTCCCGAAATGTCACTAGTATTTCCTATCCTCCTCAAAGGAAATGATGATTCTAAAAATTCTTTAGATTTTTCATCCTGTAAATAAGGTTCTATCATTGGGCTTCTTATTGTAGATGGTACAATACAATTGCATCTAATACCATATGGCCCATATTCTACTGCTATACTTTTTGTAAACATTATGATACCAGCTTTAGTAGCGCCGTAAATTGATAGAGGTACATTTGGAATGGCACGTATTCCTAACAATGAAGAGATATTAACAATACTTCCAATTTTCTTTTCCATTATTATTGGGAGAACAGCCTTGGTCATCTGAAAAGTACCCTTCAAATTTGTTGAAATAAGATTATCCCATTGATCTTCGGTCATCATATGAAATGGGGTCGGATCGTTTAAGACGCCAGCATTGTTTACAAGAATATCTATAGTATCAAAAGACGAAATGGTTTGCTCAATAACATTTAGAACTTCCGCCTCTTTGGTAATATCTGCACTTACAGCGAGTAGATTATTGTTTTTATCTTTATCTGAAATAACCTTTGTCAATTTTGAACGATCTCTGCCAACTAAAGTGACTCTACACCCTTCGTCAACGAGACGCTCAGTTGTAGATCTTCCTACTCCTCCGCCTGCACCAGTTACAATTGCAACCTTTCCCTTAAGATTCATATCACTTTATACATCTATAAACTTTTAAAGTTTAAAGAAATATAGATACTTTAAATTTGCAATAATTTTGTATTTTATCGATGAAGCATTCGTTTGATAAATCCCAACTCTCCCCTAATGATATTACATTAGGAATCATTGGAGGAGGACAACTTGGCAAGATGATCGGAATAGAAGCAAAAAGAATGTCATTAAATTTAGCATATATAGATCCTGATAAAAATTGTCCTGCTTCAACAATTGCAGATCGAATGATAATAAGTAATTTTAAGAATGAGAAATCTATCTTGGAACTGGCAAAAAAATCTGACGTCTTAACCTATGAGATTGAGCTTGGAAATTCTTCAGTTTTAAAGGATCTGGAATCACGAGGATATCCAGTTCATCCAGCCTCTGGTGTATTAAGTACAGTTCAAAATAAGTTAAGACAAAAGAGATTTCTAAAAGCAAAAGGAATACCAGTCCCAGAATTTGTCGAGGTCACTTCGGCTGAACAAGCAAAAAGAATTTGTAATGAATTTGGTTATCCATCGGTGTTAAAAGCTTGCGAAGATTCCTATGATGGTAGAGGAAATTTTTTAATCAAATCTCCTGATCATGTAAAAAGAGGAATTCAGTACTTTGAAGGAAGAAGATGCATGATAGAAAAATTCATTCATTTTGTAAAGGAGGTATCGATCATAGTTGCTCGTAATACATGCGGACAGATAGTATCCTTTCCCGTAGTTGAAAATATTCATACAAACAATATTCTTGATACAACTATTGTTCCAGCAAGGGTCAATAGTACTGTTGAGCGTAACGCCAAGTTGATAGCAGAAAAGGTTGTCAAATCTCTAAAAGGTGTAGGCGTATTTGGGATCGAAATGTTTCTCACAAACAATAAATTAATGATAAATGAAATAGCGCCAAGACCGCACAACTCTGGTCATTATTCAATTGAGGCATGCAGTATATCTCAATTCGAACAACACATACGGGCGATACTTGGTCTGCCACTTGCAAAACCCAGATTGATGTCTCCTGCAGTCATGATGAATATATTGGGAATACCTAACTATACTGGAGAATATTTTTTTAAAGGAATCGATAGGATTTTTGCTATACCTGGTCTTAAATTACATTTTTATGGAAAAAAAATTACAAAACCTCAAAGAAAATTAGGTCATATTACCATAACTGCAGAAAGTATAGAGGAAGCGTTATCTAGAGCTAAGATGGTAAGGAAATTGTTAACAGTAGGTAAGCGTCATGGAATTAAAAAGGAAGAGTAAACCACTTGTTGGAATTATTATGGGAAGTGATTCAGATCTAAAAATTATGAATCAGGCATCGGAATTTCTAGAAAGAAATAATGTTCCATATGAAATGGAAATCGTCTCGGCTCACAGGACGCCGGAATTAATGTTTGAGTATGCAAAAACTGGGAAAAAAAGAGGCCTAAAGGTAATAATTGCTGGAGCTGGAGGATCCGCCCATTTACCTGGAATGATTGCATCTTTGACTACATTACCAGTAATAGGCGTTCCTATAGAAACACATAATCTGAAGGGGATGGATTCTCTTCTATCAATTGTTCAAATGCCTAGTGGAATCCCTGTCGCGTGCGTAGCAATAAATGGTTCACTAAATGCAGCAATTCTAGCATGTCAAATATTAGCATTAAGTTCAAAAAGTATATCATCTGAAGTTGAAGACTATAGAAAAAATTTGTACCTTAGTGTTATTAAGAAGAGAAAACGATTAAAAACGAAGTAGAACATTCCAGGTATCGGTGATAGACATTTTTATAAAATAACTAGCATAATGATGTACAACACTATCGTAATGGCAAGTGAAATTTTTGTAATATTCATTGACTTGTCTAAAGCCCTAGCATAATTATCGAATTGATCCCTTCCCATTAATTTTATTTGTGAATATGAATCCAGAAATGAGAAAGTAGAGGGAGTTGTACTAGATATTGCCTTCAGCGAGATCTCTTTAAAAGCTCGCAATATACCTCCGTAACTAGTAACATTACCCAATGCATAATATCCTTGACGTGTTCTTTTTCCGGAACTAGAATGGGTATCTGAT
>JAATVM010000203.1 GCA_014523495.1 Nitrososphaerales archaeon TH1920 | reverse complement strand
TGCAGGTGTTGTGGCTATCTTTAGTGGTGGTTCCTTTATTGGTATTTTAATCATCATTGTTGCCATACCAACATTTGGATTCTGGTTTTCAGTAGTTGTTCTATCTGCAAACAGAAACATTCAGCTCCCCAAATTTTTCTTAAGTTTAATTAAAAGATTTTTGTCAAAAGAAAGATCAGATCATCTGATACATTCTACAAATGTTACTTTAGCAGATTTATGCAAAATGAGCAGAGAGAATTTTACATCGTCCAATTCAGTCAAGGTCCTTTCGGTAGGAATGGCTATAACTTTTGTTGCCTTTGTCTTTCAAGGTCTTTCATTCCTGGTACTAGCACAAGCAGTTGGTGAGCAAGTGGGATTTTTTCAATCATTTATGGCGACTTCAGCAGCGACCGCTCTTTCTACCTTACCAATCACCATTGGAGGATCCGGTTTAGCAGAACTGGGTGTCTGGGCATATATTACAAATATTAGTAGTATTCCACATTTGACTGATGTTTTGAACTCATCCCAATTGTCTGTAATCATAGCTTGGAGAATTGCTACTTACCATATACCCCTTGTTATAATGTGGATAGCTCTTATGAGGATTACAATCGGGAAAGATTCTATTGCAAATCAAATTAAATCTAAGAATTTGGACAATTCTTAACTAATAATACTGAAGAGAGAAGACAGAATTAGTTGGAAATCAATGAGGATTTGCAATGAATAAGTTGAAAGGAAAAATAGTTGTCATAACGGGTGCATCATCAGGTATAGGGCGATCAACAGTATTAGATTTTGCAAAACGAGAAGTCAAAGCGATTATACTTGTTTCTAGGAACAAAGAACGTTTGGCTCAAGTTTCATCAGAAGTAAGTAGAAAATGCGAATCCATGATTTTTGTATGTGATGTATCTAGTAAATCTGAAGTGCTGCAAATGGCAAGAGATGTGATTTCAGTTTATGATACTGTTGATATATTGGTAAATAATGCAGGAATTGGGATTTTAGGAAAAGTAGCCGATCAATCTATAGAGGAAATGGAATCAGTAACTAAGACAAATTACTTTGGAATGATTTATTGTACCAAAGCGTTTCTAAATTCCATGCTAAGAAAAAAAAGTGGACATATAATAAATGTTGCATCATTGGCAGCTAGCTTTGGAATTCCTGGATTGGCTGCCTACTGCGGTTCAAAATTTGCTATGTTGGGTTTTTCAGAGTCACTACAACATGAATTGCATGGTACTGGCGTACGTGTTACTGTTGTAAGCCCTATAGGTGTAAAGACAAATTTTTTTCATCATCCATCTTTTGGCAATAGGTTAAGGAATAACGAACGGTTTTATCTAGATCCTCATTCTGTATCTAGAGCAATCATAAGAGCCTCTACCTCAAATAGATTGGAAATTGTTGTACCGTTTTTTATGCGAGGTGGAATATGGTTAAAACATACGATACCTTATTTAGTAAATCCACTTGTAGGTACCTCTTTTAGGAAAATAGTAGATAGTTAAAACTAGGATAATTAATCATCTTCATTTTCACTAGTACTGGTGGTTGTTTGAATGTCTGATTCTACATCCATAAGCTGAAGATCCTCCAATTCAAATCTATATATCGCATTCATTTCAAGATTGTACGATGTTTTTAAGAGCTCAACTAATTTAGAACTTAATACGCCTTTAAACATTTTTATTCTAAATTCATAAATGAATCCTTTTAGAAAGTCCGAAATTTTCAAATTTCTAGGAACATCCAAACCCTCTATTATTGTTCTTCCGTCGGAAAGCGCTTCGTATATCTGTAAATCGATCTTGTAGACATCTTCGTAGATGGCCAATATGTATCCTGATCTTGTTAGCATCTCTGGCTCACGAAATTGCACAGATTTAATTTCGTCTTCTGCCCATTTTGGTAGAGACTCTTCTGATGAACCACCTTTCGTACTTCTAGAAACTTCCGTTTTGGATGTTGGCATGACTGTTATTACAATGATGTACCACTATTGCTTTCTAAAAAACTTTCCAGATAAAGATCATTACATTAACAGCAAATAAAATTGATAAACAAATATGATTTTTGTTATGCCTTAGCGAAAATAGATGGAAAATTTTGAATGGCTTGCGAACAAAGCCGACGAATATTGGCAACGTAAGGGAGAAGATCTATCAAGAACCAGGATATGCAATATAGAAGATTATATAGATAATTAAATCAAAATGTCAATTTATTTCCTTTTATGAAAAAATAATCAAAAATCGCCCATAAAAGTTTAATGAGGTCCCATAAAATACAGCTCTAAAGTTGGCTACATCCAGAATTTATAATCATCTAAGAGTCCTAAATATAAAAAGATTCTTTGATGTCATTTGCATGTAACAAATAATATATCACTATAAATCTGGAAAACCCTAGTTACTGTATAACCATACTGGTCTTGATAATCCTTTCTTAGGATAACCTTATCCATATATGCATAAGTAAAGCGGTTGCCATAGCAACTGGTGTAAGAAAAGGAAGATTATTTTAT
>JAATVM010000202.1 GCA_014523495.1 Nitrososphaerales archaeon TH1920 | reverse complement strand
TCTTGTTTGGAAGCAAATAACATTCTAATCATGCTGTTATGGTTGGGAGAATTAACATTTTCCAGTTGGTTACTTTCATATGGTGCTGAACACCTAGCAACTAGATTTGGTGCAAGGTTTGTAGGAAGAACATTACTGAGTGTAGCAACTACTATTCCTGAAATTGCAATTGTTGCATATGCGGCATCGAGTGGCTCTTATGGCATTGCTTTAGGGGCAGGATTAGGAAGTAACATCCTAATGATGACACTTGGATTAGCAATAATGCTCTTAATTGCAACAACACGTCTTTCAAAAAAACCAGTCAAGAAAATAAATGTAAGCTCATTTAAACTAGACAAAATTTTTCTACTGATTACCGCAATAATAAGCGCAATTTTGTTTATTGATGGCTATGATTTTTTTGATGGGATTATTTTTACCGGCTTATTCATAGCGTACGTGTTTGTAGCATTTTATGAAATGAGATTGGAAAAATTAAAAGATAAAGAAGCTATTATCAAAGAGTATAGTAAAGCCTCAGAAAAAGTTAGCCTTTCCAGTACTCAAAAGCAATTAATAAAATCAGGCATAATTTTCATTATAGGAACAATTGGTATTTTTCTTGGTGCTGAACCTTTCATAAAGTCATTAGAAAATGTCTCTATTGAGATAGGTGTTTCAGCAATAATACTTTCAGTGGTAATAAGCCCAATTGCCGGTGAAATGCCAGAGAAAATTTCTTTGATGCTCCTTGCCAGGAAGGGTGCTCAGGGTACCTCGATTGCCATCGCAAATGTACTTGGATCAAAGATATTGAACAATACACTGTTACTCGCGTTTGCGGTAATTGGGGCCATTTATCATAGTGGTATTGGTGTAACCATAGATCGAACTCCTATTTTGACACAGCAAATGATACTAACAACAGTAGTCACATTATTTGCTGTTGGTTTATTATTCAGAAGAGAAATTGGAATTAAGACTGGAGCAGTACTTTTAGGTATGTATATTGTTAGTATTGGATTACAATTTTTTATGAATTCATAAATCAATTATACGACAATTATTACTTAGATCAACTCAGTTGGAACCAATATCATAATTTTAGAACGATTGTTCAGAATGGTTAACTATATGGATCTGACGCTTCTTCAGATTTGGTACTGTTATTGCGATCACCCAACAGAACTGGAATATCCAAATAAGATTGGTTTCTAAAAACAGTAAGAATTAGTTTCTCCCCTGGCTGTTTATTTTCATCAATATATGATACCATATCTTCCATATAAGTAACATTTTTATCGTCAACCGCAGTAATTATATCATTACCATGTTTATCTCCATATTGATCAGTGATACTCCCGAGAAGGCCCGCGTCATCAGCCGGTCCATCCTTTATTATTGAATCTACATATATTCCCTTAAAATCTCTACTTAAATTTTCAAAATTTTCTGTCAATTTTGAGGTTAAGGAACTGGCAGAAACTCCTAGCCACGGATGTGTATAATTTCCTTTACTAATAAGAATGGGTACTGTTCTAGATATAGTGTTAGAGGGAACTGCTAAACCTATCCCAGAGAAACTCCCAGAATCAGACAATACACCTGCACTGTTCATTCCAATTACTTCTTTGTTAGTATTAAGTAAAGGTCCTCCTGAATTTCCAGGGTTGATCAACGCGTCTGTTTGAATCACACCAGGGATACTAAATGGTGATCCCTCAGTTGAAATCAAACGTCCTTTTTGACTGACAATACCAAGAGACATGGATCCTGCTAGTCCATAGGGATTCCCTATTGCAATAACTTGATCGCCTACTTCAACAGCAGAGGAATTTCCTAGTTTTAATGGACGTAGCTGTTCTGAAATATTTTGTGTAATTTTTATTACTGCGATATCACTGAATGGATCACTCCCTGTAACATTTGCTACATATCTATTGCCATTTATGAAAGTAACATCTACATTCTTAGAATCCTTTACAACGTGATGATTGGTAATTATTCTACCTTCTTTATCGAATACAAATCCTGATCCAAGTGAGGTTACATTTTCATCATCTGAAGAGGCTTCCTTATTTTCGCGAGTGATTTGGACCACTGATCCTTGTACATCCTTGAAGATCTTACTAATTGAAGCCAACATAGATTTGTTTTTATCTTCAGTCTGTGCAAAAATTTGGAATTTGTCTATATGCAACATAATATTTGAGAACATGAAAATAATGACAATTAGCATGATAAATAATCCGTTTTTCATATTAAAAATCCATGAAAATAATCATATAGACCTTTCTATTGATTTGATTTCCTAGAGTAATCTTTTCCTTATTGGATACACTATTTTAGTGAAAATTAATGGTAAATGGATATTGTGTTTACTTTATGACAAAGATTTACATTTCAGCCAATCGATTAGTTGAAATAATTAGGTTGAGAACAAAAACTATTATTATCTCATATCAATTTTTTGGTACTTTTCACTCAGCTTTATCTTAAGTTCATCCAGTTGATCAGAAACCCATTTAGCAAAGCCGTCAGTCATTTCCTGCGGTATTTTTCTTTTTTCAGCCATTACCAGGTAACCCTCAAAGATCTTTGCATAAACAGAATTGCATACAATCATGTTCGCCAATGCGTCCGAAACAAAGTCATCGCTCTTACTTTCAATAAAATTTCTCTTAAATAGATCTAGAAGGTTTTTAGTACGTCTATCAATCTCATTCTGATCCATTCCATTGCTCATTGTGAATTTGCTCATATGCCCAAACAATATCTTGTTCTTCAATTATTAAAATATTCATACATCAGATCTGATTAAGTATTAACAATCATGAATTTTTATTTAGAGGAAAAGCAACTATTGAGAACAACTATTTAATATAATTAATGATTTCACAATTTTAAATGTATAATCGAATTGTTTCATTTCTTCCGAGTGCAACAGAGATTATCTATCTTTTGGGATCACAGGATATACTGCTTGGAGTTACTCATCAATGTAATTATCCTAATGAAGCAAAAAATAAGCCTCAAGTAATAAAGTCAGTTTTTAATTCAGAATCTATGACGAGTTTGCAGATTGAAGAAAAAATACAGGAGCTTTCAAGAATACAAAGTGATGTTTTTTTAATAAATTATGAACTACTAAAAAAAATACAGCCGGATCTTATTATATCTCAGGGGTTGTGTGATGTGTGTTCACCCCACAATAAAGAGATTGATAAAGCAATTCAATTCTTGAATAATAAACCTGATACTCTAGTTCTGGATCCGCACACGGTTGATGATATAATCCAAAATATTCTGGATATTGCTCGTAGCGTAGGAAAAGAGCACAAGGGTTTAGAAGTCAAAAATTCTTTGATAAAAAGAATTGAAAAGATCTCTACTTCAAAGAATAAAAAACCAAAGGTAATTTGTCTTGAATGGATTGATCCCCTATACTTATGCGGTCACTGGGTTCCCCAAATGGTTGAAATTGCTGGCGGGATTAATGGAATCAGCAAGATTGGGCAGAGATCTCATAAAATCGAATTATCCCAAATTTCTCAATTTGAGCCAGATATACTGATTATGATGCCTTGTGGATTTGATATTGATAAGATATTAGGAGAATATGGTTCTTTACAAAAAAATCATGAATGGAATTCTCTTAAAGCCGTTCAAGATGGTATGGTCTTTGCAGTTGATGCTCTCTCATCCTTTAGTAGACCTAGCCCAAGAATTATCACGGGTATCGAAATACTTTCAAAAATTATTAATCCAGATTCCTTTGTGGATTTAAACGTTCCACTAAACTCCTATACTAGACTAAAAAACTGACATCCGAAAATGATTAGTAGAATTTTTTATGTCAAGGAAACTTCGATGTATACGTCATCAGGAATTTTTAGCCGCATCAACTGCCTAATTGATCTATCATCTGCGCCCAAATCAATTACGCGCCTATGAATTCTTAGTTCATATTTATCCCATGTATTAGTGCCTTGCCCACAAGGAGATTTTCTTGTAACTACTTTCATTTTCTTAGTCGGAAGTGGGTGAGGTCCTTTAAATTTAATGCCATTCTTCTCACCAATGCCTTTTATTTCATGGCATACATTTTCAAGCATCTGAAGA
>JAATVM010000201.1 GCA_014523495.1 Nitrososphaerales archaeon TH1920 | reverse complement strand
CCTTCTTGGACAACAAAATAGCTGTCTCCTTACCTATACCCCGACCGCCTCCTGTTACCAATGCCGTATTCAGGTTGCTCATTATAACTTAACATTTAATTTGGTCAAAAGCAATTTAAAATCTTGTTGATAAAGTAATTCTCCAAGCCATTAAGTCTCAGCATTCTTAAATCAGAAATAATGAGGTATAATTTTCTTTATTCTCTCTAAAGTGTTCAAAAGCGATAATCGTGTCGTTGAAGGGTACAACAGAAATTCAATCAATGCCTTCACACAAAGCTTCATGAAAGGTGTAATATCTATATCATCACGCACTTTAATCAGAAACAGTTGTCCAGCTTTCCAGTATCGCCTAATGATTCCTTTAGATAGAGCTTTTCAGAAAACAGAGGTCTTGAGCTAAACCTTTTGGAATTATCACCATTAAGTCCACTCTTTGAATAAGGTCCGATTGCAAATTTTATGAATTTAAATATGTAGTGCGATGAGAGAAAATGGAATTTATTTAAAACCGTTGTAAACTTCCCATGATTGAATTATTGATAACGGCTCATTGAATTTTTCCTAAAATGACTGCGACCAAGATGACGGTTAGAACCGCTATACAGAAGGCAAGGATTAGACGGCTCAATGTAATCGGATTCAATTTGTATTATCTACCTCACAGTTAATACCGGACAATTGGCTAGCCTAACAACATCTGAAGTAACACTGCCTAGTACTAAACTCTTGAGTTTGGATCTTCCTCTGGGTCCAACAACAATTAAATCAATATGTTTATCTTTTGCATAATCTACTATGGCATCGGCGATTTTAAGTGAAGCGACAATTTCGGTTTTGACTTTTACAATATTCTCTGTATCGCTGTGTTTGTGTATTTTTTCCGATATTTTAGTAAGATATGCTTGCGCTTGCTTCTTAAAATGGATTACATGACTTGGAAGAGTTACAGTGTCTAAATTGACCTGTGTTCGGATGACGTAAAGTACTACCAGAATAGCGTTATAATCTTTGGCAATTCTAGTTGCATAATCGACTGCTTTATCTGCTGATTTACTGGATTCATGCATAGCTACAAGAATTTTGGAAAATGTTTTCTTTCTCACTACTTTATCCATTATCGATTTCTTGTTTTATTTTCTCGATAGTTCCTAAAAAGTGATCCTCAAATCCGTACCATATAACTAGAAAGAGGCTATATATCAAAACAAAGATATCTTTCTCCATGGAATTCGACGAAGTAGTTAGGAAGAGAAAAATGATAAGACAATATGGGCTTCACAGACCTATTCCAGATTATATTGTCACCAAGCTAATAGAAAACGCTCATAGAGCTCCTAGCGCTGGGCACAGTCAGGTTCAAGAATTTATCATTGTAAAAGATCCTTCAATAAAATCAAAATTAGGCGAAGCAGCCTTAGGACAACGTCAGGTTTACGATGCTTCCCTGTTGATAATAATCTGCTCTAATACTTCCAGATCTGTAAATCGATATGGTAAAAGAGGCAAAGATTTCTACAGCATTATAGATGGGGCTTTTGCCTCTATGCTCGTATTACTCACTTCAGTAAACGAAGGAATTGGTGCTTGTTTTGTAGGCGCGTTTGAAGATGAAAAAGTATCAAAAATTCTAGAATTACCAGAATATGTCAAACCAATAGGTATAATCACATTGGGATACCCAGCTGAACGGCCAGAAAAGTTTGAGAGGATTGGCGTTTCAAAGCTTGTTTATTATGAGAAATATGGTTACAAACTGTAAGAAATATGGTAACAATTCTAAGGAACTGTTGTATTTATTGGCTTAACTATTAATGAATTAAATTCAGATAATTGAGGGTAAAATATCGAAATAATTCATGCGGAATGAGAGTCTATACTAATAATTGGAACTAAACTCACCCCTGGAGCCGTCGGGATTAATTCCCTTCATGTAGTAGGATTCTATTATATAGTATATAGCTATTTTTATCGAGTAGACATTAAATTTATCTAATAATAATAATCACATAGATGAAACTTCAACGTCATCTGACCAGCGGGAGATGAACCTCGCATCTAATAGTTCACTTTGAAGGATCTTATGATTTGTTTCTTATTCCTAAGGTGAGCTGAAGTCCTTTTTTTTGGAATAATTGTATGTAAAGGAATCGTCCGGCCTTATAGGAAAGCTCGACAATCGGTCTTGGCTGCAAATTGGACACAAGTTACTAGTTCCAAATGTTTCCTGCAGATATGTTTTATTAAGACAAGTTACAGTCCAAAGACACTGGTTACAAATAAAAAATATCCTTTCATTAATCGTTAGATTTTTGGCATCATTTACCACCCTTTCAGTTAAAGCCATATTTTTAATTTCATTTTTCTACTATTTAACTCTCGATTAATTCTCTTAAGCTAAGTAAATTCGTATCAGACAGGAGGACAATAAGAAATGCATGTTATAATACAGGCCCGTCGGTACAATCTCGAAAAATTTGATTGCCTTCTCTTCAATAGTAGCCAAGGTAGCAATATCCATAAATATAATGAACATCTCTCTCCTGAAGAATGAGATTCTTAATACTTGCAAAGATTCCTACGGAAGACGGAAACAAAATGGTACAGGACCCAAACCTTTTGAGAAAACTTGAAAAATATATAAACAAAGTCAAGTCTGAAGCAACATATTTCTTTGAAGCGGATGGCAATAGAGTGGCTTCCTTTATTGTTGATATAGAGAGTGCAGACCAGATACCCGTCTTGGCTGAACCGCTGTTTAGTGGAATGGGTGCTCATGTAGAGTTCCACCCGGTAATGAGCTTTGATGACCTAAAGAAGGGAATACCACAAGCCGTAATTGAAGTAAACTCTTACCGTTACTAAAACATAATTTTTTTTCTTTAGTCACTCAATATCTCTAAGTAGATCCATATAGAATGATATCATAAGTATGTTGTATACAAGACTCAGAGAAAGATGGAAATTCATTCTCTTGATTGGTGGATTGTGGCTCCTATTCTTGTTTCCCATTCCTTTTTTACCCTTTTTGGGATACCGCCTAGACATAAATTCTCTAACTGCGTTGTACATAGTAACTGCCATAGTATCAATACCATTTACATTGTTAGCAATATTTATGAATCATAAAAAATGAATGCAAAATAAACAACAATAATGAAGGCAAGATTGTAAAGATTGGGTGCAGTAAAACGACATTATAGTTAAGATGCCTGGGTCCGGGAGCTGGAACGAAGGGGTTCATTTATAATCTATGAAATACAGTTAAAGAAATTTAGTTTACACGAGCCCGTCGGGAATCATATTGTTAACAATTCAGATCCAAAACGTAAACAACATTTTTTACTATTTCCAAT
>JAATVM010000200.1 GCA_014523495.1 Nitrososphaerales archaeon TH1920 | reverse complement strand
CATGTAGCTCAGCCTGGTTAGAGCGAAGGTTTTGTAAACCTTAGGCCGTGGGTCCAAATCCCACCATGACCTGTTTTTTAATAGAACTACTAGCAGGAATTTAGAATCTAATATTTGGTTATGATGTGTATTCTAGATTGGTATCAATAATATTATTTTTTTAATTTACTAGTTTATATACGGATATGCTATACCCTTCAAGGGGATATATTACGCAAAAGGATAATAATTACTGTATTGCCATAATAATATACCCTTAGAAAAAAATAATAAACCCTAGGATATTATATTCTAAGTACAAATTGGATAGAAAAAAAACTAAAACGAACCCTAGTGATGTCTACGAGACAATCTACGTAGCAACGCATCCCACAAGGTTAAGAATTCTTATTCGACTTGAATCTGACAAAGTATATGCAAGTAAGCTAGAAGAAATGATGAAAGTAGACAGGAAGAATATTTCCTTTCACCTATCTAAACTGGAAGAAGCTGGTTTAGTGACCAGTGAATATGGTTTAAAGACCAATTCGAAGAGTAGGCCTATGGCTGTTAGATACTATTCACTTACAATTAAAGGCGAGGAATTGGTTAAAAAACTCAAGTCAGTATTATCAGAATTAGTCAATCACTAAGCAGAGCACTAATAAACCGGATTTCTCTTTCCGTGCGTAATTGATTACCAGAGAATAAATGAATTCACTTTACAGGATCGAATACCAAAACCTTTTTCTTACACGATCATGCTCATTTGCATTGAAAATCACAATGGCAAATGAGGAAATTAAAGTAAACAATAACACATATAAGGTCACAATAAACGATCAAACCAGAATGTATGCTATGAAACTTAATCGACTTTATCAACAAGGTTTTAACGATGTTGACAGTTTTGACGAAATAAGCTCGGAAATTTCCAATACCATAAATAACCTTCTAAAGCATGGGTTATCTCCGGAAGTGCGTGAGGAGGATATGGACGGGGCAGTTAAACAACTATTACATATGTTTGACAAAGCCAAAAAGTGAGTAAAAATCTCCGATGTTAGCGTTCATCGTGTAACCTTGGATACCTAGATCTGGGTTACATTTGATTTTATAAACAAAAAAAGCGATAGGCTTTAGAGGAAATATTAATGTCCTTTAAAAGTAAGTGGAATAAACCCCAGTCGGAAAATATGGCAGTAAAAATTCTGGAAAGTATTAAATCACAACCGCCTCTAAAACCAAGAATTGAGGAGGCACAAAAGAAATTAGAGCTTCAAATTTCAAAACTAGAAAGTATTTCTGTAAAGATTGTAGAGAAGGATCAGCTTATTTTTAAACGAATAGTACGTTCTATACAAAATCATGAAGTACAGTATGCTAAATTACTTTCAAATGAACTTTCGCAAATTCGAAAGATGAATAAAATGGTTGATTCTGCTAAATTAGCCTTGGAGCAAATACAATTACGCCTAAATACTATAACTGAATTGGGAGATGTTGTCGTCACATTAACCCCAGCTATGTCTGTAATAAAGAACATACAAGGTGGATTATCATCGATGGTTCCTGAAGCGGACCAGTCACTCTCTCAGATTTCCGATCTAATGGGCGGTATATTGTCAGATTCTGCACAAATACCTAAACATGAAGTCAATAATGGAAGAGTATTAAGTGAGGAATCAACAAGTATAATTGAAGAAGCTACTACCCTAGTGGAACAAAGTATGAAAGAGAAATTCCCCGACCTTTCTTCAATTAGCATTGATGAAAAAAGTACAGAAGCATCAACTTACTAAAATCCTATTTTTTACTACTACTAGCCTTAGCAATAAATTTAATATCTTTTTTTATTCTACTTATAGTCGGGTAACTATATCCCTTGTTTCTATAAGTCTTTATCATAGTCTTCCAATTTGCAAGTCGCCATTTGGCTTGCTCCTTAGTTAACATGCTAGTTTCCTTTTTTACGAAACTCTTCCTTCCAAGAATTAAATATCCACCATCTTGGGCTTTTTGTCTATTATATGCAAATTTTAGTCCTGAAACTATTGATTCAGAATGCAGAAGAGAGATATAATACTTTATTTCCCTAAATTGCCGTTCCGATACGACCAACTTGACTTTTAATTCTTTTTCTATCATACCTGCATTATTTCAAGAATATTAAATAAATATTTCTAAATTCGAATTGTGAAATACGTGGCAGAAATGTTCCATGCATGAATTCGAATATTTAACAAATATTTCTAAATTCGAATTATGAAATATATAGTGGAATGGGTCGCTTGGGTATATTCAGTGCGACTAATTTTTTAGATGATATGAGATACATCTAGATATAAAATAATGCCAATTCAAATTTGATATTCTTTACTTATCCCTTGGAAGTTACGCAAGTATTAATTAATTATATGTAATCATGAAAAAATATAATGATTCTATTTATGGGATCATACGACTTTATATTTTTTGCCAATTTTTTCTAGCCCATCTAAAGTATAAATCAATTGTTCTTTCGTATGTGAAGCACTTAATGATAGTCTCAATAATGCGCATCCTTTCTTAACAGTAGGAAATCTCATAGGATGAAGAAATATACCTTTTTGTATCAATTTATTGGCCAATTTCATTGTGAGTGTCTCCGAACCAACATGTATCGGAATTATTTGACTGCATGAATTTCCTATATCAAATCCGACCTTTCTTAGACCATTGTTCAACAACTTCACATTTGTAAAGAGTTTTCTCTGCAGATTTCCATTTTTTGCAATCCTAATGGCATTTAGTGCAGAAATGCACAAGTGATTTGGAAGAGCAGAAGTAAATATGAATTGTCTTGATTTATTTATGAGATAATCCCTAACCATATTGGTACAAGCAACATATCCTCCAAAACAACCTAATGCTTTACTCAGACTACTGATATGGACATCAATCAATTTATCAACTTTTAATTCAGAAGGTGTACCAGAACCATTTTTTCCAAAAATAAAGTCTCCGTGAGCATCATCCACAATAATAAAGACACCAAATTCTTTTGCTAAATTACAGATCGATTTTAAATTTGAAATGTCGCCTTCTATGCTAAATACTCCTTCAGTAACAAGAATTTTCTTACCTCTAGTACCTCTTAATTTTCCTAAAAGATCTCCTGAATCATTGTGACGAAATATCTTGATTTTCGCATTACTTAACCGACAGCCATCTATAATGCTTGCATGATTTAACTCATCACTGAAAATCGTTGTATCGCTGTCTGCAAGAGCACTTAAAACACCCAATACAGACGAATATCCACTGGTATAAACTAGAGAGGATTCTGTTTTTCTGTGTTTACTCAAAGTTTCTTCCAATTTTATAACGTCTATGCCATTGCCTCCCACCAGTCTAGAACTACATTGTGAAATTTCATCAAATTTCTTTGAAGTATTTTTTATTATTTCTTGATTTGAAGATAATCCAAGATAATCATTGGAATTAAAATTAATTATTTTCTTATTATCAACTATTGCAGATCCATTATGGTTTTCAACAATTCGTAATCTTCTATAGAGATTTTCTTTTTTTAGCTCATTAATATCTGCTTTAATGAATTCTTGTATTGAGTCCAATTCCCTGTATCATTTGGATATCTTTATTTGGTGCGTTTCCATTTGTAGTAAGGTAACCACCAGTAATGATTCCATTTGCGCCTGCCTGAAGTGCAAGTTTACCACCATCACTAAAATATATTTCTCTTCCACCTGCAATTTTCAAGATAGTTCTTGGCATGATAAATCTCCAAACAGCTATTGTACTAATTATGTCAATTGGATGAATTGAACAATTATCCAATTGCTTTGGCGTTCCTTTCCTTGGAATTAAGATGTTTATTGGAACTTCGTCTGGTTCAAGAGATGAAATAGAAAATGCTAGTTCAATTCGTTGTCTTGTGGTTTCACCCATTCCGATAATCCCTCCACAACAAAGTTCTAGTCCTGCACTCTTCACAATCCTAGCAGTTTTGATTCTATCTGAAAAATCGTGTGTTTTACAAATCTTTGAAAAGAAACTTTCACTGGTTTCTAGATTGTGGTTATACCTTTTAACTCCCAACGATTTTAGTCTTTGTGCCCTTTCTTGTGTCATGAATCCAAGTGAAACATTGATGTCTAGTTGTACTTCTTTTCTTAATTTTTCTATTACTCTACATATTTTTTCAAAATCGTTCTCTGAAGGTTCTCTATATGCACAAACAAGGCAAAAACTAGCTGCACCATGAATTTCTGCTTCTCTTGCTTTTTCTATAATTGTTTTGTCAGGCAGTAGTGGATATTTGGTTATCCCGGTTTCATAAAAAGTAGACTGGGCACAAAAGGAACAATCCTCAGGACAATTTCCAGACTTCGCGTTTATCAAAGATTCAACGTCAACACTCTCTTCATTAAATTTTTTAGTAATAAAATTAGCACAGTCTGCAAGTTTTATCACGTTATTGGTTGAAATTAATCTTTCTGCCTCTTCAAGCGAAATACTATTTCCATTAACTACCTTTTTCATACAAGAATCTATGAACTCGAAATCTTGCATCATTAGTTCTTCGCTAGAACCCATAATTAATCTTTAATTAACTCGGCTCTTTTCATAAATTTCTTTAATCAGACCTAAAACTCTAGAGTTTCCAGAAGCACAACTGAAAGTCTTAGAACGAGTAATTTTGTATTGTTGAATCAGAACCAGCTAAAACATTCTTGTCTAGACATATGATATTATTCCTGTTGAATTCTAGGGGTATCGCAATTCAACATTCAGTTAGTATCTGTTTTCAAAAACATTCAGATAATAGTTTACAATTAGAAAAGTAACTAGCATAAATCAGTGTTTTTGCACATTTTACAGTGATAAACTTCATTAAAACCGAAAAATCTTGATAGATGTTTTCATCCTAATCAAAAATGCAAAAAATGCGAAAAACGTCATTTTTTACCGTAGTTCTAAACGTCTAAAAAAGGACCCGTTTTTATACAATGAAAAAAAACATGCATTTTTTTACTCTTATTCAGTATGAAAAATGTGATACCTTTTTTCAACTGGACGTATTTTTTTTGACCCAAAGGATTATCAACTTTTCATAAAAATGTAGATAATGAAATACTCTTTTGGATATTTGCGAGTTAGCACCGATGAGCAGACTGTACTAAATCAGAAGGTGGTGATCGAAAAGTGGGCAGCAGATAATGACTATAAAATTCTTGATTTTTTCGAAGATTCTTCGATTAGTGGCAAGATTCCTGCGGTTAATAGACCAGCGTTTAGAGAGATGCTAGATCTGGTTAGGAGTGATCGAGTTGACTCGGTCATCGTGTATGAATTATCGAGAGTTGGTAGAACATTTTGGGAAACACTAGACGCAATAAAATCAATAGAAGAATATTCTCCATTGATTTCTTGTTCACCAAAAGAGATTTTTCTTCAGAGCACTGATCCAAGCGTTAGGAAATTGATGATTGGAATATTGACATGGGTTGCAGAAAGAGAAAGAGAGGTGCTGATTCAACGAACAAAGGATGGTATGGTAAGGGCAAAAATCTCTGGCAAAAATATCGGACGTCCAAAAAAAATCCTTGATAAAGACACATTAATCAAAATGTTATCTCAGAACATACCAAGGAACAAAATTGCCAAAAACCTTGGAATATCGAAAGCCACTCTGTATAACCAGATTCGTATGATTTAGACAATAATCTAATTTAGCATGATCTAACTTTTTGCTGTATTTTTTCTACGATTTCGTGCTCAATATCCACTAACTTTCTAAGATCCTCCTGTTCTATTGCTAGTGGAGGAATTATTGTAATTATATTTCCAAGAGTTCTAAGATATACCCCTCTTTTCAGTGATTCCGCTGCAATGTATTGTCCGATTGGAACTTTTTCTATCATCTTGATAGGATTTTTGCCTTTCCTTAATTCAATCCCACAAAGTAGTCCTTTTTGTCTAATGTCGTAACAGATATCGAGTTCTGCAAATTTTGTTAGAAGTCGATTAAGAACTAATGCATTGCCTCTTATTTTTTTGATAAGATTTAGCTTGTGATATAGATCTAAATTTGTTAGCGCAGCTGTACATCCAACAGGGTGCCCAGTGAAAGTATGACCATGAAAAAGCTGCTTTTTTGCCCAATAATCTCCAAGAAATTCTTTGAAAATATCATTTGTTGTTAGTGTTACTGCCAATGGAAAATATCCACCAGTCAGTGCTTTTGCAAAGCAAACGATATCTGGCTCAGAATGCTGTGCCTTATACTCTATCATGTTACCAAGCCTTCCAAAACCTGTAGCAATTTCATCCAATATCAAAAGTGTATCATATTTTTTGCACAGGTCACTAATCTCTTTTTGAAAATTCTTAGGATATATATTAACTCCGGCTGCGATCTGAGCTCCACTCTCCATAACAAAGGCTGATATTTTTGACGAGAGTCTATTTAGAATATTTTCAATTTTATCAATATACTGTTCAAAGTTTTGCCGTCCAAATTTTTCATGTCTTATTGTAGGTGAGTCTACTTTTATTGTTTTTAGCAGCAGTGATTTATATGGTGAAAAGTAACCATCAATGTATCCTATCGACATGCAACCTATTGTATCCCCGTGATAACCATTCTTTAAACAAATGAATTTTTTTTTCTGTGTTTTTCCCTTATTGTTCCAATATTGAGTTGCTATTTTTAATGCAGCTTCAATCGCAGTTGAACCATTGTCTGTGTAAAAAACTTTGCTCATTCCTTTCACCATGTTTGTCAAACGCTTCGCCAATTTTACCGATGGGTCGTTGACAAGACCGAATAAAGTAGAGTGAGGGAGAATATCAAGCTGCTTTTTCATGGCACTGATTATTTCTGTTCTATCATGTCCCCAAACATTACACCACATGTTACTAATGCCATCAAGATAACTTCTTTCCTTGGTATCAACAAAATTAAATCCCTTTCCAGACTCTATTACAATATTTTCTGAATTATTCCACATTTTCATCTGAGTGTACGGATGCCAGACGTATTTCTTGTCAAGATTATTACTATTCAATAGAAATAGTTCTAGCTTTGCATTATTTGTACATTAGCCCGAATTCTTCTTTCCAGGTGGATTGTGGATTGATTTTTTTTGGATAGAATGGAATCAAAAGCGACACAAATTTCAATTTTTTTCACATAATTGCACTAGCCATATTGATTTGAAATTGGAAGATTTAATGCGCCAGTGTCATGTATGACATAGTATGGATATAATTACAAACTACACCAATACATTTATCACTATTTTTGATATGATTCAACTGTCAAGTTATTTGTAATGTTAACTTGCAGATATCAACCCTTTACTTGAAGATACTCTTCTGCAAAATAAGTTTATTAATAAATTGAATATATCAACTAAGTTATGAAAACAAAAATATCCATTATCTTGTTGTTCATTTCTCTAGCCTTATTAGTAATTTATGGTGCAGATGTTATCTCTTCGAAAGTTGAGTCTAATGATGGAAAAAGCGGGTTTCTCCAATTGAATGAAGCAATTAGAGGCGGAGTTTTTGGTGGAGGTGCGGTAATTTTGTCGATAATTGCTTTTGCAATTTCACTTAAGGAAAGATCTACATTGGTAGCTGTGCTTCTCTTTATAAACGGTGGATTAATCATAGCTGGAATGATTGGTTTGGCTGCCCAAGGTATGGAAGAAGGAGCAAGAGTTAATTCTACAGTTCTTGGGACGACGGGACTAGGAATTTTACTAATTGCACTAGGTGTAGCAAAGATATTCATTACAAGGAAAAAATAGTTGTTTTATGATTGGTTTTTTATATTTCATAATTCGAATTTAGAAACTTTTTTCTATAGACAAGTAATAGCATAACATTTATTTAAAGTAATAATTTTTGTAAAACATGCGCCGCTGTAGCTCAGCATGGTAGAGCAAATTCAAAGGTTAGTTACTTTGGAGCTTAACTGGCTGTTAACCAGTGGGCCATCAGTTCAAGTCTGATCAGCGGCGCTTTCTTCGGTATCATGTTAAATAAACAAAAAAATATCTATGGTTGAAATAATTTGTGTTACCATTATTCATATCAAAAGAATATTTCACATGATATTGCATAATTCGACTTTTGAAATATCATAAATTTAGTAGTATTGGAAATTTTTTTGGTATATTTCAAACATAATAAGTTTCATTTTCAAAATTGTATGATATCTAAGGCTATTGCATTAGCCAATAAATCAAGATGCTTAGAAGCCACAATGTACCCATTTTTTATTTCATGTTTTGAAATCCATCTATTTGATGAAGACCATAGCCTTTCTTTCCTGATTCTTTTGTCTAATGCTTCAACATCTAGTTCCATTTCTTCGATTTCCTCGGTGTCTGTTCGTTTTATTGTCAACATGACCTTTCTGACCAGAATCCTGCTACCAAATCTCTGAGAAAAATCCCTAGCAGATTCATCGTAATCAATAAGTTTCATTTTAATCTGTTTCTTATTTAGTACATCTCTACTTGTCAGCAGTCTATCATCAATAAATCTATCGTACGACATGCTGATATTTCTTAACGATGGTTGATTAATTAAATCCTTCACTACCAAAATCACGCAAATGAGAATTCATAGTAAGGGGAATTGTTATTATCAAGTCCGCACCTAGTTAACTTAACAAGACTCCCATGATTCATGTTTCCTTCATTAATTATGCCAATAATCCTAATACCTGAAATTTCGACCAATCCTAAATTTTTATTTTTATCAATAAAGGATTCTGAATATTCAATCAGCCGCCCTCTTGGATCTAATTTTGACATTCTAATTTTTTTTGAGTAGCAGTTTTTACATGTATTTGAAGGTGGCCATATCTTTGTATTACAATCGTTACATATGGGTATTCTGAATTTCCCCCTCCTTAAGAAATCAAAATATTCTTTCATGTCATCCTAGACATAATTAAAGTGATCAATAATAGATAAACAATTTGGTTGAGGCAGTCACATCTGTCTAAAAATCTGAAATAGAATATTCTCACCAAACAGTTAGATGACAAAATAGAGTCATAGTTTCAATATTCCTATCACTTTAGTCCATTTAAAATAAAGATCAATTTGATACATCATTGATCGGTTGGTCATCTCTGCGAGTGATGCTCTAAATTGGTAAATAATCTTAATTTTGGTTTTTTATGAAAGAATAAGAACTAAAGAAGAGGAACCTGCTGCAGACATATTGTGCACCAGCCCACTTTTGCAGTCTTTCACCTGTCTTTTTCCGGCTATTCCTTTTAGTTGCTCACAAATTTCCACTGTCTGAGCGACACCAGTTGCCCCCAATGGATGACCAGTCCCTATTAATCCTCCACGAGGATTAATCGATAAGTTATCTTGTGAAACAAACCTTCCGCCCTTTCCTTTTTGGCAAAAACCTAGATCTTCATAAGCAAGAATTTCCATGATCGTAAATGCATCGTGGAGTTCCACAACATCTATCTGGTCTGGCTTAATATTTGTCATTGAATATGCCATATTTGAAGCCTTTTTAGTGGATTGTATACATGAGAGGTCTGAACTAACGTTACTAAAACTAGCTGCTTGTGTTGAACTTCCAATTCCTTCAATCCACACTGGACAATCTGTATAGTTTTTAGCTTCATTTTCGTTTGTAAGTAAAATTGCAGAAGCTCCGTTACAGATGTAAGAACAATCTAACATCTTTATAGGTCCCACCAGTTTTTTGGAATTCATGACATCAGCAATTGATATCTTTTTCCTAAATAGTGCGTTGCGATTTAGGTAAGCATTTTTTCGATTCTTTACTGCAACTGATGCCATTTGTTCTTCAGTTGTTCCATATCTACGCATGTGAGCCTTGGCAAAAAGTGCAGCCCAGTAAATAGGTGACGTAAAACCTCCTCTTGAAATATCCCATACTAATTTGGCTCCTTTAGTTTCCCTTATGTCTGCACCAACGACCAATGCAGTCCTACACAAGCCAGATTTTATCATTGAATATGCAGAAACAATTGCATTAGTGCCAGAATTACATAGATTGTCTAATCTTTGAGAAATTGTTGGCTTTATTCCCAAGTATTCTGAAATAATTGTTGAGCCATATTGTATGTCAGAAGTTGTGGACAAAATAAGGGCATCAATCTCTATTGACCTATCTTTATAATGTTCTAATATTTTTCTGCACGGATCACATGCCAACACTTGAACCGACAATGAACTATCTTTAGTAAACTCTGACGTGCACTGATCTACTATTGCTACTCTAGACATTTTCTGCCAAAAGAAGAGAATCCTT
>JAATVM010000199.1 GCA_014523495.1 Nitrososphaerales archaeon TH1920 | reverse complement strand
TCTATCGCGGTTTAGCCTCAGTTTCCCGAGTTTATCCACGTCCTTTGGTTATGTTGACTACGTGTTACTGAGCCGTGTGCCACGTATTGCTACGTTGACTCGCATGGCTTAATCTCACTCTGATAGCAGTCGGGTCCGGCAGGATCAACCGGAGTCGATCCTTAATCTATTATAAAATAGTACGGTCGGACAATCAAGTTATTGTGCATATTGTGTAACCATGTCAGATTCAACTTTGTAATTGAATCTCCATATTATGAGCGCAACTGGAGGTCGATGAATCATGAAATGGCCAACTGACCAAAAATCATCTACGACGCCGCCTATACGATTGCGTTCCTAGAAATTCTTGTCTGATTAAAATATAAACCTTCGCCCAACAAAAAAAATTCAAAATTCTTAACATGTCATATAGCAGAATTAGTCTAGCCTCTAAAATCACAATTTGAAATAGGTACACTTAAAATATTCACACATTAGGAATTACTTGGTCTATGAAGAACAAGATTTGCATATCGCACAAAGAGGATGTTGATGGTATTTCTTCGGCAGTTCTTATCAAAACTGCATTCAAGGTTAATACAGTAATTCTTGTTGATTACGCAAATATGATCAAAACATTACGTAGTATGGTATCAAGTATTTTTAATAGTTTAACCAAAATAGATCATTTATTCATATGCGACCTGGGATTAAGTAAAAAGAATGAAAATGAATTTGTTCAAATATTGAAGGAAATGATTGAAGCAAAATGCAAGGTCACTTACATTGATCATCACGATTTGGATAAGAAAATCTTGTTGGAATTAAAAAAAATTGGAGTCAAACTCTTCCATAGCACGGATGAATGTACAAGTATTCATATATACAATAAGTATAAAAGAAAATTTAGTTCTTATTCAGCCTTTATCGCTGCTGCTGCGGCACTCACAGATTATTTGGAGACAAAACCTATTGCATCAAATTTAGTGTCCAGATTCGACAGACAATTTTTAATGCTTGAAGCTACCGCTTTGTCTTACATGATTTCTTCAAGCCAACATGACAATGATTTTCTAATGACAATAGTAGATGATTTATCACAAAACAAATATCCACATGATATCGAAGGTGGTTTCCTAACGGCTGAAAAACATGCAAGGAAGGTCTTATCAGTAGTAAAGTCGATTGAAAACTCTATCGTTTTAAATAAGAATTTGGCCTATGTTCGGATTAATTCTGAATTGCCATCTAGCATGGTGGTTAATTTTGTACTTGGAATATCTGGTAAGCCAGTTGCCCTTGTGTATAAGATTAAAGAAGAAATTAATTCTTGTATTATCTCCATTAGAGGATCAAATGAATGCAAAGTTCATCTTGGTAGAATAGTTAACAGCTTATCCTCAGCGCTATCTGGTAGTGGAGGCGGTCATGCCAAAGCTAGTGGAGCAGTTATACCCAAAGATAAATTCTCCGAATTTATTAGGCAACTAGATAAGAAATCAAGATAATCCTTACTGTCGTTTTAGAGATTTTAGACCAGAATTAATAATTATTCTGGATAAGCGATTAAGCCTATCCAGAATATGTTCCCCATCGGTTTGGTCGATGTAATTTAAGAAGCGTGAATAAGGCAATTTAAATGTGATCCCTCATAATTCATTATAGTCTCCTGGTTTATGACTTTAGTGGCTATTTCCAAAATATAAAGAATTCTTCCACTGCCAATTATTACTTAGTGTCAACTTTTCAACGCTAATTGATCTTAAGTTTGTCTAAAATCTTATCAATTTTTGCAATAGGCTTATTTTCATTGTCCGAAATTGCCTGATGAGAAGGTGGCCTAACAAAATAATCCTTAATATTTTCAGCGATTCTTTCATGGTATGAAGGAACTAATTCGTTCTGATAAAAGATACCAATCGGAATCTTATCCCCCCATTCGCTTGAATATTCTAAAATCTTCGACATCTTTTCATTAACTTCAGATTCATCGTGTATTGTACCATCATATCCAGCTTCTTCAATTTTATAAATTCTAGGCTTCGGGTTGTCAGAGTCTAGATTGTTTTTTCCTTGATACCATTCCCTAGTATGGATATCATCGTATGTTGGACATGGCTGAAGAACGTCCACAAAGGCTAGCCCCTTGTGTGTTATGGCTCTTGTTATTGTATTTTTGAGATGTTTGACGTCATATGAATATGAACGAGCAATAAAAGTAAATCCTGATACCAAAGCTAACGCAATAGGATTTACAGAATTACTAGTATTAGGCGTTACAAGTGATTTTGTTTTTTCTCCCAATCTCAAGGTAGGGGAAGCTTGTCCCTTAGTGAGACCATAAACTGCATTGTTAAATATAAGATATGGAATGTCAACGTTTTTCCTACCCGCTCCAACAAAATGTCCTGCCCCAATTCCAAGACCATCACCATCCCCTCCAACAGCTATTATTTCTAGATCTGGATTGGCGATTTTTGCGCCTTGTGCAAAGGGTAACACTCTACCGTGCAAAGTGTGAATACCGTAGACATTAATGAAATGTGGTGTTTTCCCCGAGCAACCAATTCCCGAAAAAATAATTGCTTTATGTCTAGGTATCTGCATTTCAGTCAATGCCATTTGAATTGAATTTAATATTCCAAAATCTCCACAACCAGGACACCAATCATTGTGTACTGTTGTCTTATAATCAGCTAGTTTAAGTTCCGCCATCTAATACAATCCTCTTTTCATTGTTACCAGATAATATAGTCTTTAGGGCAATATAAATTTCGGTTGAGGATATTGGTCTTCCATTGTATTTTACTATTCTATTATCAATTTCTCTACCAGTATTTTGCTGTACTAGTGATCCTAATTGTGATGAATAATTCATTTCTACGTCTATGACTAATTTAGTATCCATCAAAAATTTTTTGACAGTTTTAGTAGGAAAGGGGTGAAGTAATCGAATCTGAATAAATCTTAATTTCTTTCCTTCTTCAGACAATTTTTCCAACGCTTCTAAAATTGCACCTTTTGTGGAGCCCCAGCTTATAACAACACCATTACTATTTGAATCAAAATCATAACACACCGCTTTATCGTCTTCAGCTATTTTTTCTAAAGCAACATCCAACTTTTTCATTCTTTTGTCCATCATCTTGATCCTATTTTCAGGATCTTCTGAGATGTGACCTTCCTCTGAGTGTTCATCGCCAGTATTCCAAAATATTGCATTTTCTGTTCCAATAGGCACTCTTGTAGAAATAGGTGAATCTTCAAATTTGAATCTCTGAAAATGACCCGCCGTCCCCTCACTTTGATTCTTGTCTATAACATTCTTGAATTTTCCTCTTTCAATTTTGAGCTCATTGCTAAAATTTTTGCACGTTTGTATACTACTACTAATTGCTTTGTCAAGGAGATGTATTACTGGTAATTGATAAATCTCTGCAAAATTAAAGGCCTTGATGGAATCGTAAAAAGCTTCTTCAATATCTCCAGAAGCCAGTACTATTTTTGGAAAATCACCATGTCCTGCATTTATAGCAAACAAGAGATCACTTTGTTCATGTCGAGTAGGCAATCCGGTAGAAGGTCCAGCCCTTTGATACATTGTAACTACTAAAGGAACCTCATTCATTCCAGCCCAACCCAGTGCTTCAGCCATCAAAGAAAAACCAGGACCAGATGTTGCAGTGGCTGTCCTGACTCCGGTTAATGAAGCGCCAATTGCCATGGTTATCGCAGCAATTTCATCTTCAGTTTGTACTACAACTATAGACCCATTTTTACCATCAGCTTGCTCGATGATCTGATTTGATTCTAAAAATTCACTTTCATCACTTGCTGGAGTAATGGGGTAATATGTTTGAAATCTACAGCCGCCAAGTATCTTCCCAATTGCAGCAGCTTGACTGCCTGAAATTAAAAGATAATTTTTTAAGGCCTCCTTAGGTATAATATTGAATTTAACATTTTTTGTATCAAATTTAGTTTTTATATAGGAATAAGCATATTGTGCTGCTTCTATGTTACTTGCAAGTAGTTTGGGCTTTGATCCAAAAACCTCCTCAATAGCACCAATTATTTTATCTTTATTGATACCAAGTAATGAAATAGATGCCGATATTGCCATAACATTAACTACTCTAGAGAGTTTACTTAATTTAGGATCGTTCATATTTTTTGCTACTGTTTCTATCATATCAAAATATGGCAATCCATATACAATACAACCATTTGACTTTGCGAGATCCAGCATTCCACTTAAATTAAGAGAAAGTCCCGAGTCCTTCAATAATTTACATATTCTCTTATTTGCTTCGAGATCGATTGTGGGTACTTCCTCTAAAACTGTTTCAGCAAGAGATGAATCATATATTATCACGCCACCCGGAGCTACTTTGTCTGCATGTCTGAAAACGGTTTCAGCATCAAATGATACAAGCATGTTAATTTCTTCCAGGTGCGAGCTTACAGGTTTTTCTGATAGTCTTATTGTAAAATAGCTATGTTCTCCTTTAATGTTAGAATAAAATTCCCTTTTTCCAAAAATATGAAAGCCTTGTTTTGCACATGTTTTTGCAAAAATATTAGCAGCTGAATCAACACCACTCCCTTGTGGTCCACCAATCAACCAAGATATAGTATTAACATTGGACAAAAAAGACAATGAATTACATTCTTCTCCAAATTATTAATTAAATTAATTGATATATAAAATATAAAATCATCCGCCACCTGTAGCAGCATCATATAAACAGCATTCACATGAATCTCGTTCTCCACAATAAGGACAAGAACATGTGCATGCTTCAATTACATTGCCACAAATGTCACATGTAATACTCTCGTCAGGCGAATTGTCCTTCGACGACATCTTGCAATATAAAGCTAAGCTAGAACTTATACTTTGCATTAAAAAGAATTTGTATTAAGATAATCCTATCTTAATTACGAAAATTAGTCATACATCGATGTAAATTTAAAATTCTAAATAAAAGAAAATAAAAATGAAAAAGGGTGTGGTTTTAATCCCACTTGCTCCATGCAGCCATCCATCTATATGTCCATGTATTGAGTTTCGCACCTAGCGCAGCTATTGGAACACTTAGTACAGCTCCAGCTCCCGATCCTAGCGCTACGGGACTATTGTAGAACTTACCGACCTGAGGCTCAATGGGAGTCATGTATGGAGGCAACGTCGGTCGAGGATACTTGAATGCCGTCTCCAGAGGATCTGCGATCAGCAGTAGATTGATCATGTTGAATACTGGCAATGAAAGTCCAACCAATGTTCCGCCAATTATAATGGCAGCATGTTTATTTCTTCTTGTTGCCCAATATGTCAAATCTAACAGCATTGCTGAAGGTATCCAAACAGGTACGGCGATGAAGTCATATGGATATCCCAATGCAAACCAAGCTCCTTTGGCTACCCATGTGTAGATAGTCATGATGGTTGCATAATATGTTGCAGTCCCTGGTACACCAGTGAATAGCATATAATAGATTGCTCCTACTACAAGCATAGTTGATTGGGATATTGAGAATACCACGAATGAAGTCCACGCCCAATCGGTATAGAAGATGTAGTCTCCTGCGTTGATTGTCAATAATGTACTATTTACGGCAACTACAACTATGAATAGATAGTGTGTAGTGCGTCTAAGCCAGACCATTACCAAATGTCTCCTAAAGGTTCTATATAAAATTTTATCTTGATATTCTTAATTACTGCCCGGTGATAATTTTGATATATTTTGAAAAGTTTTACAAAAATTTGTTTTATGGATTATTTGAAAGTTAAAATTAGATTATTCTAATGATCGCAAAAGTAGCTATCAGAAGTCAAAAATTAAAAAATAACTTACAATAAAAAATTAAAGTTTTAGGCATAACCTAATTTTTCTCTTGTGATTTTCATTATGAAGAAGAATCCTAATCCTTCAATGAC
>JAATVM010000198.1 GCA_014523495.1 Nitrososphaerales archaeon TH1920 | reverse complement strand
TAGGCGTTCCTATAGAAACACATAATCTGAAGGGGATGGATTCTCTTCTATCAATTGTTCAAATGCCTAGTGGAATCCCTGTCGCGTGCGTAGCAATAAATGGTTCACTAAATGCTGCAATTCTAGCATGTCAAATATTAGCATTAAGTTCAAAAAGTATATCATCTGAAGTTGAAGACTTTAGAAAAAATTTGTACCTTAGTGTTATTAAGAAGAGACAACGATTAAAAACGAAGTAGAACTTTCTAGGTATCGGTTATAGAGATTTTTATAAAATAACTAGCATAATGATGTACAACACTATCGTAATGGCAAGTGAAATTTTTGTAATATTCAATGCCTTGTCTAAAGCCCTAGCGTAATCATCGAATTGATCCCTTCCCATTAATTTTATTTGTGAATATGATTCCAGAAATGAGAAAGTAGAGGAAGTTGTACTAGATATTGCCTTATGAGAGATCTCTTTAAAAGCTCGAAATATATCTCCGTAACTAGTAACGTTGCCCAATGCATAATATCCTTGCCGTGTTCTTTTTCCGGAACTAGAATGGGTATCTGATGAACAGATTTCTAACATATTGAGTCCTTCCTCATTTAAATCTTCGAGAAGTCTTTCTCTTAATCCATTAACAAGATTGTTTGAATCTGACCAACCAATAAGATGATTCTCATTGTTGATTTGAAAATTAATAACACCAATACCAGCTCCACCGAGCTCAATAATTTTAAATTCTGAATTCATAGAGTTGGCGTAACCAATTTTGTATGAATGATATCGCTGACTCTTTAGTTTTTTTAAAGCAGACAATGCGAGATCAGTAAGGATCGTTTCTTCTTCTGATGGTATCTTTCTTCCTAGTGCATTATGTGCATCAACAATCATAATGTCAGAAAAACCTTGCTCCTTCGAATATTGTTCAATTTTTTCTCGAATCAAATACGGTAGATCTTCCATTCCACTGTCTTTAGAAATGATTAGGATTACACTAGTTTTAAAATCAAGACAAGTCAGCGTAAAACCGTTTGATTTAGTTCGTACTGGGTAGGTACATTCATCGCCACGATTCCTAATAGAGGAATTTTTTAGTGATTCGAGATACTTGTTGACTTCTAGTGTTGTAGGTAAATTTAGTGAATGGTCAGAAATACTGTGTAACACAATTGCACTATTTTCAAAAAAGCTGAATAATTTATGAGGTAGATTACTCCCTCCTATCGGATTAAACGGTCCAGGATGTATGTCAGGTAAAATAACAAAAACCTGCTTATCATCCTGTCTTTCAAATTTTATCATTCTGGTTTTTATTTTATCCACTCTGGATCTTGATTCAAATATGTCCTCCATCTTTTCTTGTCTATTTTCAGTCCATGCAGATAAAAAAGCCTGTAAAATTCTAAAAGTGCTCTTCAAATTTGGATATCCTGCCCGGTCAGCTAAGACGGACCATACGATTCCTATTGTAAAGATTATCGAACCCATAACCAGTGCTTTAAGATGATCGACCAGGTTAATTGAAGAAGAATATGGCAATATATTGGCAAAAAAAATAGCAGGTAAAATAAATGAAATTAATATGGATCTTAAAATTTTTGATCCAAAAACTGAAACAAAAATACCGTAACGAAGTCCACTTGCAATGAACAGACCTGCTAGATCATAATTAACAATATCTGAATTCTTATTGAAAATATTATTTGACAATAACCCTAACAAAATGGTTACTAACCAAAGGGAGCTTGCAAAAGCTGTAACATGAGTGACTTTAGAAATCTTATTTGTTGGCGTTCCTTTTAGTAGGAATAAATCTAGGAAAAATCCACCCGCTGTAATACCAATTGCAACTATGGTATGAATTATAAATTCGGTAAGTTGAGAGTAAGAATCATGATTAATCCCTATTATTCCAATTGAAGCGATTAATGAGACAACTACTGAAGTCTTATATGAAGATGGATTTAAAAGAGTAAAATACCATCTTTTATGTATATCTGTTACACTATCTTCTCTTATCAATTAAAGTTACTAGTGATATTCTATACAGGGAAAACTATTCTGATGATTATTGAAATTCCTATGAGAGCACCAGTAATACCTAGTATAACTTCTGGTTTTACTTTGACACCACGTGTTTCGTCTTCAAAAAACCTCAACAATCCTGCGCTTGAAGCAGGCAATGGTGCATTTTTTTTCTTTCCTTCACCCAATGTAAAAGATACTTCCTGAATCATCTCTTAAATACATTCCGTTCTACACCGTTATAATATTAGAAAGTCTTAATATTTAATTTAAATATTTTATTTTTTCTAAAATTTTAATATAATTGTTTATGACTCTCAATCTTTGCTCCTCCTCATCTAAATTTTTATCTGAACCAATATCAATTACTAACTCCTTCAATCTCTTTCCAATTTTCTCACTCATGCTATCATCTACTTGAACACTGCTGTCAGTATCTTTTTTTGGTTTTGTTTTTTCTAGTACAGTTATGTTCCCACAAATAATACACGTGATTTCATTATTTTTTTTTACTTGAATTCCATTACATTTTCCGCAGGACTCAGAAAGTAAGGTTCCGCCCTTAATCAAGAATTCAGCTGCTTGTTTCAAATTTTCTTTATACTTGTCATTAGCGATTGACATGTTATGTATTTGATCTTGCTATCGTGCAAGATAAAGTCTTCTCACCAGTTTATAATTATTTTTTGTGGGTTCATTATTTCAATAATTATGTTGACATTCCAATTTTTTTATTGAATCATAATTCTTCTTACTTCTTATGTACCGGGCAAGGCTTAATAATGAGAATACATCAATTGAAATTAATTAAAATATGGCGGTGATATGCAAAAAATGTGGGCTCCCAAACGATCTCTGCGCATGTGGCGAGCTGGATAAAGAAGAAACAAGGATTGTTATAAGACTTGAAACAAGACGCTTTTCCAAAACAACTACCATGATTGAGGGTATTGATCCAAAATTGAGTGACATTCAACATATTGTTAAAGAATTGAAGAGTAAATTAGCTTGCGGTGGAACTGCAAAAGCTGGTTTCATAATGCTACAAGGGGATCACAGAGAAGATGTAAAGTCATATCTTGTAAAATTTGGGTTCACCGAATCCGCGATAGAAGTACAATAATTGTTTTTTTGTTTTGAACTGATAAATTTATGAGTTTGAATCAGAATCTATTCTACTTTACTTGTATCAAATTATTGGAAAAAATAAAACAAAAAATAAGAATTTTGTTGGATTGACTTTTTATATCTACCAATGATGTTTTCCGTCAGGAATCTGGCCTATTTGTTCTTTTTCAAAATATTTATCCAGCTCTCCTATCCACTTTTCTTTTGCAGAACCGCCGCCTAAACCTTTTCTTCTCATATAGAAAGCTATTACTGCGAGCAAGAACACTGCAAACATTATTGTTCCAAATATGTAGACCATTACATCGTAGAACAAAGGATCGTACGATGGACCGATTTGACCAATTAGACTGTGTAGTGCATTTCCAATCATTGTAAAAAGTCCTTCAATTCCGCTCATTATTATTAGCAAATTAATGCTATGATATATACATTTTGGTGATACGGTTTAAACTGACATTAAAATCAATTAGAACTTTCACATAAATACGAAAATCGAAAAAAATTGATTCTCATGAATATCTTTGACATATTAGAATTTCATGTTGTAAAGGACAATTATTTAATGGCAGAAGGGCTTCAAGTATATGACTAGAATCAAAATAAATTAAATGATTGCAACAACAAAAAAATAGTAGTAAAGTAGTGTTATGCTTTTATCGATTTTTTACTTCTGCTCATCACAATGAATGCAGCAGCTACTGCGCCAAATATTGCAACTATTGCGCCAGTGTAAATTGCAGCTTCACCAATATTCTTGCCAAAGAATGCTGTACCAGAACCATATGCACCAGCCTGTTGAGCATTAGATACCTTTTCTTTAGCGAGTCGTAGTTGTTCTTCTACGCTAAGTCCGCCTTCTGGACTAGTGGAATATTGCGCACTTGCTGTTTGATACAAGGTTAATGCTAAAGGTCCCATTGCAATAAGTATGGTTGCTATTGTAACGAAGGTAAGTGAGTTCATACTAAATTTGTAGTTTTGAATCCAATTATTTAACCTTATTGGTGTTGAAAATATTTTTAGTTTAAATTACAATATTTTTATTATTAAAATTAGGAATTTCTATTTAGTATAGCATAAGTAACATTTAAGATGCTCATTATTGATTTCTACATAAATGGCTCGGATTCATGCTCATACACATGGGAAATCTCATTCAACTCGTCCCATTTCATATAACGCTCCTTCTTGGATTAATCAAAAATCAGAACTACCTACAATAATTGTCCAACTTTCAAAGGATGGTCTTAGTCCAAGTGAAATTGGAATTAAAATGAGGGATCAATATGGAGTTCCACTGATAAAACAGATATTTGGAAAGGGCATTAATCAACTTCTAGAGGAAAACAATTCTACTCTGGAGATGCCCGAAGACCTCAACCAACTTGTTCAAAAGGCGTTAGCTTTACAAACACATCTTAAGGTACATAATACTGACAAAAGGAATATTCGTTCACTAGAGTTAATAGAAGCAAAAATTCATAGACTATCGAAATATTATAAAAAGAAAGGAAAAATTTCACAAAACTGGAAATACGCTGCGGTAATAGCTCGACTCGAATAATGAATTAAATGGGTCACAACGATTTTTATGGGAACATAAATTCAATTAGTGAAAAAGTAAAAAATCTAATTAATGATAGGAAAGATACTTTAATAGTATCGAATTCATCATGTGATGGAATTGTTTCTGCTAGCCTATTAACTAGCGCAATTTGGAGATTGGGCGGAAGGGCAACAGCCCGCATATTGAATAAGCCTACTAGAGATAGTTTTGCAGATTTAAAGAAGGAAGATCATGAATTTTATTTTTTCACTGAGGTTGGGTCGGGCTTATCAGATTTCTTTAATAAGCTTTTTTCCAAGGAGTGGATTGTATTGGATCATAAAAAAATTTCTTTTGCCGAAATAGCCACTGATGATAATAATAATATTCTAAATCCGTGGAAATATGATATCGATGGTGAAAAGGAAATTTCTTCGGGCGGCATTTCTTATCTTTTA
>JAATVM010000197.1 GCA_014523495.1 Nitrososphaerales archaeon TH1920 | reverse complement strand
GTCTCTAAATAACCTCTTTTTACCATACGGACATGAGAAATAATAAGTTAATATTATATGTGTTATGAATGCAGATAACGAAATTATTTCTTGTTTTTTAAATTTCATTTTTATTCATCACTCTCGGTTGTAAGGGTAGGTTTTACGGGTATGACTAAGACAAGATAGAGAGATAACACGTTGCAAAGTATTTATAATCACATCTAATTCTACCTAGTAATGAGAAGCGGAACGATATTAATTCTAGCTGGTATTGCTGCACTCATCATAGGCTCAATTGTGTCTACTTTGATCTACTATCAAATACTTAAACTCTAAGTTAAATGGGCGATAGATACCATTTGAAGGAGTGGTACTTTGTTCTCTTCATAATATCGAATAGCGTCTGTCTTCCTTCATGCGGTAAGACTGTTAATATCTAATTGACAATTTGGCGATCAGGTATCCTCATTATTGAAAGCGTTGCGACTCTGCTTTGTAACTGAGGTCTTTCTGCGGCGGTAAACTTACCCATTCTTGCATCCTGTCACTTTATCAAGATAAACATTTCATTCAAGTTGTTTGATGCGTAAAATTTCTTTTTTAATCTTGGAATGAAGTTTTAGAATCATCAATTCGTTTCCATACAACAGAGACGAGTCTGATTAAATCATTGTTTCTTATAGTTATTCTATCGATCGGTAATTTGTTCTTAATTTCTTTTGATAGGGTTTAACTGTTAAACTGGAATGTTTCATTCAATACTTATTTTAGGTCAAATCACCAACAAGATACATCAAAAAATAAATAACATATTTTTGCAGTTTATGACCAATCATAATGCATGACTTGGTTTCTAGAAAAAAACTAGCAATAGATTTGGATTCTGTTCTTGCAGACACTATGGTTGTTTGGGCAGAAGAATTCAATAAACGTAACAATTCTAGTATAACTAAGGACAATATTATTTCATGGGATATTTCAAAAGTTCTTAATATTTCAATTACTGAGGTTTCGGATATTTTTACATATATTTGGGACAAGCGATGGTTGGATATACCATCCACAGAACCTTCAATTGGTAATATTGTGTCCAATCTTCATGATAAAGGATTCAGAATATCAATTCTGACAAAAAGATATAGATCTTCTGTAAGCAATGTTATAAAATGGTTGGATTTACATAAGATTCATTGCGATGATCTCTTGTTTGTTTATGATGATGCACCCAAGACAGATTATCCATTTGATATCTTGGTTGACGACGCACCGATAAATTTTAGTGACCTCGTAAGTCCAAGAATTGGAGTCTTATTTAACCAGCCATGGAACAAGAATTTTTCGTGGCCAGTAAGAATCGACTCACTGAGTCAAATCCTAAACATCATCTAAGTTAACAGATTGAATTTTATTCAGTCATGAGTACCTCGTATCTAATTACTTTTTTGAAGACCATTACAAAGGCTACTATATGACAAACATCTATTTCATCTCTTTTTCTGTCAGCATATCCGTGGCCCTCTTTATTTGGAATTTTTTAATTTACAATAATAAACAAAGATTATTTATCTTTAAATTAAATGCTAATTCAAATGGATGAACATGTTATTATAAGTAGCAGAAAACTTTACTCAGGGAAAATATCGCTCAGATCAGACAAGTTTACTCTAGGAGATAAGATCGTAGAAAAAGAAATTGTTGAACATCCAGATTCCGTAGGTATAATAGCATTAGACAAAAATGAAAATATCATACTCGTAGAACAATTTCGAATTGCTACGAGAAATGTTTTGATGGAAATTCCTGCTGGTAAAATTGAGAAGGGTGAAACTCCTGAGGATGCGGCATTACGAGAAATGAATGAAGAGATAGGATATTCCGGAAAACTAACACCCCTTTTTCAGTGCTATCTTGCACCCGGTTATGATACTGAAAAAATGTACTTCTTCTTAGCTTCAAACTTAAAAATATCCAAAAGAAGACTGACACTTGATGAAGATGAAGAAATTAATATTAAGAGAATAAAGTTAAATTCTGCTTTAAAAAAATGCATTTCTGGAAATATAGTAGATTGCAAAACTATCGCAGCAATAATGACATTTTCAATGGCGAAAAGCAAACTGGTAAAAAAGATAAAGTAGTTTACGCAAGACTATCTTTCATAAATGAAAAGTCTATAAAAGCAAGATGATAATATTATTTAGTATATAGGACGAGCTGAAATGGAGAGAGAAATTCAGAAAACTGTCAAGAAAATTTCTGAAGACAAAGAGATCGCCAAAATTTCCAGTGAAGAAT
>JAATVM010000024.1 GCA_014523495.1 Nitrososphaerales archaeon TH1920 | reverse complement strand
TATCGAAAAATTGATGTACTGCGTGTTGTTGCAGTGGCAAAATCAATTTCTCCAAAACCCAGGTACTTGGATGTAGGCTGTGGATATGGTGATTTTTTAGAAAAAATTAGAGAATTTATTCCAGATGCTATTGGTATAGAAAAAGATGGTGGTATTTTTTATGAATTTAACATGGTTAAACCAGATTATATTCATATTAAAGACGTATCACTTGATTTGAACGAAAAGTATGATGTAATATTTGTAGGATGGATGGATCCTGGAGTTGATTTTAGAAAAGCAGTAGCTAATTGTACTGATTGTATTATTACAACCCTTGATCAGGGTATTAGTCTAGGAGCAGAATTTGAGGAGTTTGGATTTCGTAGGATAGCTTGGTGGAGAACTCCTTCTTGGATAGATGTTAATTATCAAATTATGAATAAATATTATACCAAGATGTCAAACGAAATGTATGATTACCTGTTTGATTTACGTGGAGCCCATAACTTATGGTATGTCTACACTAAGAATTTAGAATATATCAATCAGATTATGAATGCACTCAATCATTGCCAACAACAGGAAATAACTAAATATGATTTTGAAGGGATAATGGATGAATGTGGATTTGAATATTTTGAAAACTCACAACTTTCAAAAAAACATAGTGATAATAATCTATTTTCTTTATGGAAAATTGAATATGAATAAAATAATATGTGGATAAAAATAATATCCGTTCCTTCCTGTTAAGATCAGGTAACTAGGTTCTAATAATATTCTAAGAATGATTGTCACCATTTTTTCTTTTCCATATTTCGAATATGATAAAAGAGATATTGTTGTGCATAACCACCATATCTACCAAAATGGTTTCTCATTACTTTTGACAAAATTGAATATTGCTTGTAGCTAAGGTTTTTATTTGCATTCATAAATGTCACTTTTCTATTGTCAAATAATCTTTTGTAGTACATGAATATTGCACGACCAATCCATACATCAATTGGAAATGCTTCGGTCTTTTCTAAAGAAAATAACAATATACAATCAGCTATTTTGTTTCCAATTCCATAAATACTAGTTAGTATTTTTCTAGCATCATCATATTTACAATGATATAATTCATCAATTGTTAAAGCTCCTGTAATAATTTTTTCTGCAATAGATTTAATAGTCTTTGCCCTATATCCGACACTACAAGCACATAACTCGTTGATAGATGCGTCATGTAGATTTTTCATTCGTGGGAAGGTAAAGAATATTTTATTATCAATCTCTTTTTTAGTACCAAATTTCATGGATAAATTTTTTAGCATGGTACGTATCATTGATATGTTTGTGTTACTTGAACATGCAAAAGAAATCATACATTGATGAGGATCTTGACGTATTAAGCGCAAGCCGGTATATTTCTTTAATAGTTTAGATAGAATAATATCGTCAGAAAAGTTCGAAAAAATACTTTGAATATTATCATCTAATCGAAAAATGAAATGTTCCCAATTATCAAACTTTGGAGCCGAATAAAATTCAATTTTATTGTCTAACATTGAAAATTTTAAAATATAATTTCCATAAGTGCCATACCATGAATTTTTATATTTTTCCCATAAAAACATCTGTCCGCTATTGATACTAATTTCAGGATTAAATTTGGAATCTAAAGTTAGCATGTATATATGTTATTCAATAATATTTTTACTCGTCTTTAGTAATCCTTTTGTTTTTTCTAAATCCGTTTCCAATGCCTCAATTATTTTAGGAATTTCCTTTATAGAACAATCCAAACATATACATTGTAACGAAAGGGGATATGTAAAATATTTTTCCTGCAATACAATATCTTTTTTACATGCTATGCACTTTTTTAATTTGTACGGATCAGTATTTTTTATTATCATTCAAAATTCATTACAGTACAGAATAATTACATATATTAAAATATATTTTATTTACATCGCTGCTCTCTTATTGGTTGGCTTGCTTACCATAATTACTCTCTAATGCGAGCTCTAATTGTTTAAAATATTTATTTGTAATTATGTCCCCATTATTACCTATTGAGATCAAATTAAAATTTGGAGTTTTTAGCGAAACATAGTCCCATTTCCAGTACGCTAATCCCCAAATACCAATATCCTTAAAAGTTTTAACAAACAGATTAGCTTGCTCCTGATCTATATCACTTTCAAAAGGATTTATCTCAAAAACTGCTGTTCCTTCTTCATTGATGGTTTGCTCTCGTAAGACATTGTTCCATTCTCCTATGTATAGAGGTACGCCTGTGATATTTGAAGCCTTGATAAAAGTATTCAATCTCTGTTGCTGATATGAGCCTGTTGGTAATCCGTATATGCTTATCTTAAAAACTACGTTTGTACTGTTTTGTGGCTTCATTTTAGCTACGTTTTCTGCTGTCAAGTTTATAGGGCTCTTTAGATCAACAGGGATATTCATACTGTAAGCAAGTACTTTGTTTGTAAATTTCCTCAATTCATTGACCATAAATGTATTATACTTGCCAATTTTTTCCCATTGATCGGCATTGTGAACCTGGGGTTCACTGAGGATTTCGTAACCTAATGTGCTTTGATGACTGTCTAAAGTATCAATTATTTTTTTCAAGAATTCAGCTTGTCGAGTCCATCCATCGGTACCATTAGTATCTACTACAGCCTGATTCCACCAATCTGTCCACCAGACTTTTGCGGGTGTATATTTAGGTCCACCACCATTTCCAGCTGGATAAGAAGGATTATTTTGGAATAGAAATGATGGAAACCCCGTTCCTCTTTGTGGATTAAACCAAGAAGAGGTATGAAATTGATGGTTATCATACATTACATTAATACGATATTTATCTGCAGCTTGTGCTACGGATTGCAGTTCAAGCATAAAATTCGTAGGATCTTTTTCATAGGCTTCCCAATAAAATACAAACCGTACATGATTCATACCTGCTTGCGAAATTAGTTTAAAGCTATCATCAAAATAGTCGGCTGGCATAATGCTTCCTATAGTCCTACTTTCTGCCATACTTGTATAGTATCCTTTCATATTAACACCAAAAAATATTTGATTTGTGTCCGAACCCTGTCCATAAACTGCAAATGAATTAGTTAGCAATAAGGTGAAAAATGCAACCATTAAAAAAACTAGTCTAGAACTAGCAAGGCGTCTTGCTATACTAATGCTTTCCATTTAGTTTAGGATAAATATTGACATTATAAAATGCTTTTCCAGTCACATCTCGTTGTATTAAATTTAGTCAATCATATTAGACGTTTTAATTCATCTTAATTAACGTCTATAATCTCTCCGTTATCTGGAGCTTTTGCATCAAATCCATATTTCTCTTTGATTTCATCTGCAAATTTTATACATGACATGTCATCTCCATGAACAGTAAGAACCTTCGGATTGCCTTTGATTTTCTTAATTATTTCAAATAATTCAGTTCTGCTACTGTGTCCAGAAAATTCAAAATGATTTACATCTGCAAGACTTTTTTTTGTTTTTCCATTATATGATACAAGTCCTTTCTCAAGTAGAAGCCGACCTGGAGTACCTTTACCTTGATATGACACTAAAGCTATACCGTTATTAGGATTTTTAGCTATTTCTTGCAAATAGAATATTGCTGTACCGCCTACAAGCATTCCTGCTGGAGAGATTATTATTCCAGGTTCTTTTACTAAATGTTTTCTTCTGCGCCATCCTTGAACCCATTCTATTTCTGTTATGATTTTTTTAAACGCTTTAGGATCTCTCAAAAATGATGGATTATTTAACATTATTTCATTGGCTTTTAATGCCATCCCATCCATAGCTATCTTATATTTAAAATTACAAGTCTTCAAAACAAAAGCAATCTCTTGTGCTCTTTCAACTGAAAAAGCTGGTATGAAAAGAGTTCCTCCTCTTTCAACAACATCATGAGCAAATTCAACAAGATTTTTTTCTGTATCCTCCCTTGGAGTCTGTTCTGTTTGGGAATAGGTACTCTCAATTATTAAGATATCAATTTCAGGTAAATTTAGGTCTGCGGATCTAAGTAGTTTTGAACCTCTAGTGTTTATATCTCCAGTATAAAAAATCCGTTTGCCTTCACTTTCTACAAGTATTGAGGAACCACCTATTATGTGCCCAGATTCATAAAGCGTAACCTGCATATGATTAATTGAATGTCTTTCCTTATACTGTAGGGTTTTTGAATGATTCATCATATTATTCAAATCTGCATATTCAAATGGCAAATAAAAGCCAGATATTTTAATCATATCTTCAATAAGAAGATTGGTAAGGTCGAAAGTCGGATTTGTTCCTAAGACTGAGATATTAGAATTGGATAAAAAAAGTGATGGAGTAAATCCTGAATGATCCAGATGAGCGTGGGTGATAACGACTGTATTGATATCTTTTGGTCTAACATGGATTGGAAAGAATGGTTCTTTTTTTAAAAGCACACCATAGTCTAACAAAATATTAGTATTGTCTGACGTTACCATAAACCCCGAACGTCCAACTTCCTTACCGGAACCCAAAGTAGTTATTTTCATTTTAATAATCATTTGTTTATACAGACAGGTTTTAAGTCTTTCATTTTCCTGCTAGTCGTTAATAGCAAATAAAAACGACAGAATAAAATTAGAGTAATTATAAATTTAAAAGTTGTCAAGAATCGTCATCACCGGCAACCCGGGAGTAGGAAAACGTACAATCACTAATATGTTGGCAAAAAGGCTAGGATTTAAAATAATCAATCTAAATGAATTTGTAATAAAAAATAAGGTTGTATTCACAGATAAGAAATTAGGAGTTTATGATATCTATATAAAAAAAGCATCAATGATGCTCAGAAGGGAAATAAAGAGATATAATGATGTTATCATTACAGGACACCTTGCTCCATATCTATTAATCCCTAGTCAGGCTGACCTAGTTGTGGTTTTACGACGTTCACCTGAATATCTTTTACAAACATTTAAAGAGAGAAATTACTCAATTATGAAAATTAGGGAAAATATTACAAGTGAAATTCTTGGTATAATCTTATATGATAGTATAAAAAAATTTGGGAAGCAAAAGATCATTGAATTTGATACTACAACAACTTCTAGTAAAGAAATTATCAAACGTTTGATCGAAGCTTTGAGTGATGATTCTAAAAGGAGAATTGGAAACATAGATTGGATGCCTACATTAAAACATCAGCAGGAATTATTGAAATTAGTATCATATTAGCTACATCGTGCATTAATTTTGTATTATTAATTTCAACCCTTTATTATGTTAAAATCTAACAGGATTTAAATAATAAGCAAATGAGAAAAAATATCATGCGGTTTTCATGATGAACAGAGTAAGAATTGGTGTTGATGTTGGAGGGACATTTACTAAATCAGTAGCTATAGATATGAATAATGGTAAGATAATCGGAAAGGTTACGGTTCCAACTTCACATTTTTCAGAAGAGGGAGTATCAACTGGAATTATAGAATCACTAATGAAACTGATACACAAGGAGGGTATTAATGAATCAAATATTGAACTAATATCTCATAGTACAACACAAGCAGTTAATGCGTTATTGGAGGGGGACACGACAAAGGTAGGAATTATAGGTATGGGAGTAAGTTTGGAAAAAAATGATATTATCAAAAGAACAAACATACGTAACGTTGAACTAGCACCAAATAAATATTTGAAAACATGTTATAGATTTTTGGACACTTCAAAATTTTTGGATAAAAACGAAATTTATCAAATAATAAATGAACTGAAGGAAGAGGGAGCAAAAGTCCTCATAGTTAGTGAAGCATATGGTGTTGATGATCCGAGTAATGAATTATATGTTATGGAAAAATCAGACCTGCCAGCAACTGCAGGACATGAATTAACGGGAATATATGGTCTCGAAATAAGAACTCTAACCGCCGCAATAAACGCAAGTATATTACTTAAGGCTATTAGCACAGCAAAATATGTTGAACTGGCGGTACGTCAACAAAAAATCTCTGCTCCACTTACGATAATGAAGGGTGACGGAGGCGTAACTGATATGAATACATTTAAAACTAAACCAATTTTAACTGTTTTATCAGGACCTGCAGCAAGTGTCGCGGGAGCGTTACTTCATTTAAGAATACTTAATGGCATTTTTATAGAAGTTGGAGGTACTTCAACAAATATTTGTGTTATAAAAAATGGTAAACCTGAAGTAAAATATGTTACAATAATGAATCATCCAACATGTATAAAATCGTTAGATGTAAGAGTAGTCGGAATTGCTGGTGGTTCGCTTGTAAGGTGGTCTGGTAAAAAGATAACTGATGTGGGACCAAGATCTGCGCATATTTCCGGTTTAAGATATTCATGTTTTGCTGAACCTCAAGAATTGGAAGGCGGACAAATAATAACATTTATGCCCAAAGAAGGAGATCCAATTGATTATATAGGATTAGAAGTTGGCGCTGGTAAAAGGTTTGCAATAACTACTACATGTGCCGCAAATGCACTAGGGCTTATTCCTCATAATGATTATGCAAAAGGTGATCAAAAATCTGCGCAACTAGCGTTATCAATTTTGGCGCAGAGACTTGGAATGGATATGGAGGATGTTGCTAACAAAATTCTTCATATTTCAACTAAAAAAATACAGCAGACAATCAGAACTTTAATAAAAGAATATAGATTAAAAGATGAAAAATTTGCGTTAATAGGTGGAGGAGGAGGTGCCTCCGTGCTTGTTCCATTGATTGCAAAGAAATTGAATACAGAATGTAGAATTGCTGACAATTCAGAAGTTATCTCATCTATTGGTGTTTGTACGGCAACAATACGAGAGGAAAGGGAAAAAATCATAGATAATCCTAATCCGAATGACATATCACTTTTTATTCAGGAAGTTGAAAAAATTGCGATTTCTAAGGGAGCACTTCCTGAATCGATTTCTACTCAATCTGAATATATAAATGAAAAATCTCTTCTGCGTGTTACTGTTTATGGTAATATGAAGTTGGATGTTGGAGTTAATGATAGAAAAGAAATTGATGATGAAGAAGCAGAAGTATTAGCGTGTGAGCTATTTGGTATCAATGAAGGCGTACATAGAATTTTTGATATGAAAGATTATTACATATTTGCGTGTGAAATACATAAAAAGAAACTGTTTTTAAAATCAAAAAAGCAACCTGTTTTAGTGCTTGATAAATATGGTCATGTTAGAATATCTATTGAAAATGCAGATATATACAGTGGTAGTCCTCAAGTGATGAAAGAAAAAATTCAATCGTTGATTAAAGACCATGGACTTTCCAAAAATGAACTTGCTCCGCAAATCCATATTGTTGATGGAAAAAGAATTTTGGATTTTTCTAGTTTATCGTCTACAGCACATGTCTTAAAAGCAGTAACTGAAGAGCTGGACAAAACTGTCAACAATCAAGTGACAATAATAATAAAGGTATAAGATATTATTTAAAAACTAGTTGTTATTGATTTAAAAAATAATTCGATATTACACTGCTTAAATCAACTTTGGCAAATTCATTGGGTATTGAATTTGTAGATATTATTTGCTTGATTCCTGTTTTAAGTAATTTTTCTTTAGCATCATCGAGTAAAAGTGCGTGAGTGCATATAACATACACATCGCCAATGTTGTTTTTTTTCAATATTTCAGTCGCTTTTATAATACTAGTACCAGTACTTATCATATCATCCACAATAAGAGCATCTCTTTTTTTTAGTGAATGTTGTTCACTAAATGATATTGATATATCTCCAGTGAGCCTATCTCGTGTTTTAATTAATGAAAGCATATTTGCCTTGATTATTCCTGCAAATTTTTTAGCTCTTTCTATTCCTCCTTCATCAGGAGAAACGACTATAGGATCGTTTAACTTGATGTTTTTTTTCATATAATTGGCCAGAAATGGAATAGCTGTCAGATCTATTGTCTCAAAAGAGTAATTAAGTGTGTTTGGATTATGGATGTCAATAGTTATCAATTTTGTAGTTCCTAGTGATGCTAGAATTTCTCCAACTAAATTGATGGTTATTATCTCTCCGTCAACAAATACCTTATCCTGCCTTGTATATGCTAAGTATGGACTTACTATACAGATATCACTGGCGCCATCTTTTTTACATTTATAGACAATCATGAATAATTGCATCAAATGCTGATCTGTTGGAGGATATGTAGAGTGTATGATTATGCAGTTCTTTTTGGTGACATTATCTAGTCTAATTTTACTTTCTCCATCGGCAAAAATACGTAATTCGGTATTCTTGTATTCTGCATGTAAATCTAATGAAATCTTTTTTGCAAGAGAAGAATTCCGGTTATCTGAAATTATAACAGTACTATTTTTTTGCAATGTAAGAATATGGAAATATTTTTGAACAACTATTTAAAAGTGTTAAATTAGCTGGATAATTTAGTTATTCAGTATATGGAATGTAAAATGTTTTCATATCTTCTGCCAAGTCTACATCATCGTGAATAGTTCTTGCTTCATCCAGGAGAATTTTTGGATCATTATATCTTGAACTGAAGTGTGTCAGTATTAGCTTGCCAGAATTTGATTCTTTGGCAAGTAGAGCAGCTTCGACAGATGTGGAATGAAATGTCTCGATCGCCTTCTTTTGGTAATCGTGAATGTATGTTGACTCGAAAATTAGGGTATCACAGGAATCAAAAAAATTCCTTAGCTTTAAAGACGGTCTCGTATCTCCAGATATACCTATTTTTCGGCCTTTTCTCTTGGATCCAACTATTTCATTTGATTTTATTAATTTACCACCAACAATTACATCTTCACCATTTTGTAGTCTACGATACAAGTCTCCCTTGGGAATGCATAATTCTGTAGCTTTTTCGATATTGAATATGCCCGGTCTTGGATGCTCTTTGATACAATAAGAATATGCAGGTACTGAATGGTCAGCTCTACAACAGCTTATTTGATAGTCATCTTCATTTGCTATAATACCTTCCTTATCAATTACATGAATGGTGATTTCAAATGACAATCCGATATTGATAATACGAAAATTTTCATCGATAAATTCTCTCAATCTTGATTCTCCATAAATATCAATTTTTTTTGTGCGGCCTAAAAGAGACATGGTTTGGAAAAATCCTAAAAGTCCTAAACAATGATCAATATGTAGATGAGTTATGAATACTTTCATTTTCTTATTTATCCCTAGTTTGGCTTGAAGAAAGTTTTTTTGCATTCCTTCACCCACATCAAATATTAACAATTCACCAGCTCTCTTAACAACAATTGAAGATAAACCTCTTTTTTGGGTTGGAATGGCTGCTGATGTTCCAAGAAAAACAATCTTCATGTCTGCCATAAATAATACATCAATAAGTAAGTTGGTAAATTATAAGGGTTTGTTTGGACAGTAACACCATAAAAGAACCTTATAATTTGCATGTATTTCATATTCCAATTTGTAATATGTCAATAAGCTCCAAGAACTTGCGAAATATGTATATCGAATTTAGTAAACGTTAACTATTGAAAATGATTGTTAGTCTGAGAATTTAGCTCATTATTTTGAAAAAATCTTTTAAGAGTTGTTTTTGGTTTTGAGATAAACCATCATATGATTCGATAAATTCTCTTTCTATAGATATCTGTTCTTTTATAAGAGAACGCAATTTATCAATAGTTATGGGAGTGATGGTATCTATTTCGCCGGTGCTGTAAGCATAGATATATGCACTAATAATTTTTATTACAAAAGAAGGTATTGTTTTTAATAGGAGTAAAATACTTTTTTTCATTATGTCATTACTAGATGCACTCACATTCATATTATTGAAGTAAGATTCAAGGATTTTTGTTCTGCTATTTCCTAATTCTTCAATGGATGATGCAACGAGAATGCCACTTTCTGTTAATTCGTAGAATGGAACTCCCTCTAATTGAAGTGCCTTTGGTCCGCGTCTTAATGGGAGACGTCCTCCTTCCTTCACTACTCCTGAAGGTATTAAAACTTCATCCAGATCTTTGAATATACCAGAGTAAATATTTTGCCATAATATACCATTATTCTTTGCTATTGCATGAGCAATTGATGTTCGTGTTCTCAGTTCAGGATTTTTTTCCAAAGCTAAGTGAATTATAATACCTCTTTGTCTTTTGGCTTCACCTGTAAACTTATTTTTCTTTGTTTTAAAAGTATCAAAGATAGCAATGTGAGCCTTTTTCTGTTTCAAACATTTTCACCCATTTATTATCAACATAATTTTTACTTATTATTTTAGCGTTTAATATTCTAATTGTAATAACAAATTATTTAGTAAATTAGTAATGCATTGATTGAAACTAC
>JAATVM010000023.1 GCA_014523495.1 Nitrososphaerales archaeon TH1920 | reverse complement strand
TAAATGAAATCAATAATTGTATGCTGATCTTTTACACTTTGCTTAAAAAGTAGATTTAACTCTGTCTGTAATGTGTTTATCCTGTTTGTTAGATAATCATTAATCTTAAATTCTGCGCAAATATTTAGTGCAGTTTGTACATATTTTTCAACCGACCCTCGTGTAACAGTTTGTAATAATTCATTATTACATTCTAGGCATCGACCGACAAGTGGGATTCTTCTGTATTTTTGTCCACATTTGGTACACCTAAAGGATTGTGAAGAATATGCCCTTAAATTTCCCATAATATCTGGTAAAATGTGGGTCGTTAGAACCATGGACATTACTTCGTCTGCATCAACTGCATTAATTAGCTTAGCAGTATTTATTTGCATTTTTAGTTTATCTTCCATTGTACTCAATGTTGAATACAAGCTGTGTGATTCGTCTAGCATAATATTGTCGGTTGTATGAGTGAATTTATAGTCAAAGAATTGATTTGTATGTCCTAGTCTTTTTTTGACAAGATCAATGTTGTCAAGTGCATTGGTTGTTTTTTCCATGTTCCAAGAAGATCTATAGAAATCCAGTGGGTATGTGTTATCAATATCTATATTGTGGGCTTGCCTTTGGACTTCATGTGGAAATACTAAAGGTTGAATAAGTAACGGTGCATCCATTAGGCCACCAATCCTATCAGGTAGGTATTCCCTTGAAAAATTCAGAAAGATATCCATTAGCAACATTACAGAATCTGCATCACCATCACAATCTCTTCGCTTTGCAGAATGCCAAATTGGTGAACCAAGACAAACTTGGGAATTCACAAATCCGATAACTCTACCAATTATACCAACGGATGTGTGGGGTGCCAAACCAACGATCAAATGTCCAATCAAGTCATCTATGGAGCTTATTTTATAAAATGCATCCAGTCCATAGAATCTTGTCAGTTCTTCATCTACATACTGAGCAACTTTTAAAAGATGTTCTGCAGCATGAATTGGTATTATTATGTCTTGTAGGAATAATTCTACTAATTGTTCTGGCGATTCTAAATCCTTACCGGTATAATCTTTAAGATATCCAAGTTGTCTTAATTTTGCGATATTTGTCTTAATCCATTTGGGTTTAAAATGGGTTAATGGTTCATTTGTAGCGTCAAAACGTATGGTTCCATCCTTAAATGTATACAAGTTGTTTTTTTGCCTTAAGATTCCTTTCTCTAAAGGTTCTGCACATCGATTTTTACCCATTAGGGATTTAACCCCTTTTAGTGGCTCAACTGGCTGAATGTCAAGAAATTTCTTTGCTTTTTCAATTGCAATCTTAAGCGGATAGCTGGTTGGTGAATGTGTTTTTAAACGGTTTCCACAGACAGGGCAAATACCGTTTGGTTCCTCATTATTAACTTCATATTTACAGGTTGAGCACATCATTTGAATTGGGGTATCAGAGTGACAATCTTGACAGGAAATGGCTATGGAAGGTGATTTACAATTGTTACAAAATCTGTTCGCAATTTCAATATAAAGTGGTTTTTCCATTGCTTTCAAAATATCTCTAGTAGGACCACCGTTTGTACCTATTGGGAATAAAACATGAACAGGAGGTTTCATTTTTCTATCTGCAGCTTTTTCTGGACGTCCTACACGAACCGCAATTGAAGAAGAGAATTTTTCTTTTATACTAACTTTTAGTAACTTAGAGATAGAATCTAAAATATGTGTTTTAACATAATTTGGATCACTGTCTGAAGGAATAGTTAATTTTAAGAATATTTTATCGAGTTTGGTTTCATATTCGATGCAATTGGCTATCAATTCGGCTAATATGTATAGATGATCAGGATCATCTATCCTTATTTTGCTGTCGTCAAGACAAAGTGAATGTGTTATGCCAAGTTTTTCAAAAATGTTTTTTACATCTAAATCGTTAGTAAAATACATTTTTTCACTAGTATTTTTTATTATCTCTCTATTTTCTAGTAATTTGGTAATTAGAATAATAAATTCGTCTGATGTTAAAGCACTCCAATAAAAAACATATCCAGGATAAAGAGGTATATCAAAGCATTGACTAATTTTGAATGCTTCAATAACGGATGGTTTTTTTTCCAGTGGATGTTGTATTAACTCAATTAATCTTTTACTCTCAAAAATCTTCGAATATGAATTAGGGTCAGTGTTAGTCAGTTTATTTTCTAGTTCTAGGGCCCATATTTCTTCAACATACGATGATGGAAGTAATTGGCTATTATTTTCAAGAAAGTCGCCATAACTTATTAGAATATCTCCTAGATAGAGAATTTTTGTGATCATATTCGCAATGGATTTTGCTTGACTTAGCGTTTCTATTTTCATAACACTTCCATCATTTAGCTTTACAATAGGTGGTTCGATGCTATCTACGAGGGCGATGGTAGAAGCTTTCCCCGGTGCATCAATTTTTATTTGTGTACCCACGACTATTGCATAATTTAATAATATTGGAATGGTTGGATGAATTCCAATTGTAGCAAATCCTGTGTTGCAGCTTCTTCCATACCGCAATCTAAAACCACCTATTTTCTTTTGCATCGAAAGCACAGGTCTACCAGTAATGACTTCAGTCATCCTATGGGATACCGTATCATCTTCTGGAGTTTGAATTGCTCCTTCAAGATTTTTGAGCCAGTTCCACCCTTCTATTTTTAGTGTCTCAACTATCTTCAGTAATTTTCTGCTTCTGCCTATCAAACCATCATTCATTACTCTTAGTGCACCACCACGAACTCTATTAGTAGAAACTCTTTGCAGATTACGGTGACCCACTACTTCTACAGGGTCCGTGTCAATACCATCAATTTCCACAGGAAGACTACTTATGCAACTAATGACATCTTGATCGGAAACCTTAAACTGGAAATTACCTACCTCTCTTTCATAAATCCTTAATTCTTCAATATATCTACTAATTTCATCATCATATGAATTAGCTATGTACTTATCTAATCCAATAATCTTTCTGACATGATCAGCTATTAGCATTGTAATGGCAGCTTCGGTTCCCCCTGCAGATCTTATTGGACCAGCAAAGGAAACTGACAGATATTGCGATTTGTCAGCGTTTGTTTTTATTTTAACATCATAAATTCCTTGCAATGGTGCCACGGTTACCCCTTCTGTTACGACAGAAAGCCCAACTCTTACTGCGTAGTTTAGTTTTTCCTCTATAGTTTTTCCTCCATATTTACCCAACACAATTTCTTCCGCTATCTTTAATGCTGTTAGTTCTTTGCCTAATTTTGGGAGAAGTGTTCTTAGTCTACTAGAAATGTCGATTTCGTGTATCTTTGCTATCCTGTCTGGTAAGTCATAACCAACCTGTGACTCAACTTTTTCAGAAATATCAAGACCCTGCTTTTTAGCGGTTTGTGCAATAGATATGGTATCTTCTATATATTTTGAAATTTTTTGGTGATACTCAATATAATAGGAAGGAATTTGGACATCTTTGTTTTCTTTAATATGATTATTCAATTTCTTATTGCTTTCATAATATTGACAAATTCTGACTCCCAGTCTTTTTCTGTCTCAATCATAGTACCTATCACGATAATGTCAGCGCCTGCATTAGATATTTTTTTGGCGGTCTCTGCAGAATTAATTCCACCACCAACGATTAAAATTCCCTTATAGAATTTTCTTACATTGCTTACCATCTCTGGTGATATATTTTGTGATGCGCCGGATCCGGCTTCAAGATATAAAAATCGCATACCCATGTATAGTGCGGCTAAAGCGTACATTACTGCGATATTTGATTTGTTGAAAGGAATGGATTTAGCTTGACCTATGAACCATGCTGTGGATCCATCACCAATGATAAGGTAGCCAGTTGGAATAGCTTCTAGATTATATTTATTGATGATTAATGCTCCTTGTGCTTGGGCGCCTGTTATATAATAAGGATTTTCAGAGTTAAGCAATGAGCTGAACAAAATTGCATCTGCGGTGGGTGATATTCCTGTGATATTTCCTGGAAATAATATAATTGGAATCCGAACATTATTTTTTAATTGTGTCACAAAATTTGATAATTCAATTTGATCTGATATCGATGAGCCACCGACTAATATTGCTGAAGCACCAAACTTTTCTAATTTTTTTGCCAGATCTATAGTCTTAAACGAGTTTTCAGAGTCTATAAGTGGAAAGCATAAGGTCTTCTGTTTCTTGATTTCATTCAGAATATATTTTTCGGTGTTTCGTATTTCCATCATTTCTCAAAGTAGTTACTCGTATAATAATAATCTCATCAGAGAATTTAGACAACTATTGGATTCGTATTTCAATAGAAAAACAATAAAATATGGTACTATACAAATTTGTATACTAAATGGAAAATGGTGATTTGAATTATACAGTGTTTCTGAATCATTTTATTATAAATTCTATATTTACAAAGAAGCAAATATCAATTATTTATAATAAAATGTTAAAAGGAAAACCTACACAAAATATGACTTCTGGTGCGTATTATCGACAATTAGGGCAATGTCGGAACAAGATAAGGAAGGCAGTTTATACATTGTTGTTATTACGACTGCTTAATGTTATTGGTACAGAAACATTTTCCACGCTGGATCAATTAAATAATCAGTCGAATGTGATTTTGAAAAAACAAAGTGATGAAATTGATGTTGCTAGTTTGGATAATGTGATTGTTTTGATTGATAATGTGATTAGAAAGCTAGTATTGATATAGAAAAAATTTAATAAATATGCATATGTAAATCACATGATATCACATGAACATGTTTGGTTTTAATTTAGAATATTCATTATTCGATATTTTAATCTCAATCATGCTTTTTGTGATATCCTTTGTTGTTTTTCTTTCTTTTGGCTATTTCAGAGATATGAAAGAACGGAATAAAGAGAATTATAAGTTTAAGGATATGTTAATCGAGGGATATTTCCACAAGTTTGATGAGTATAATAATATTATTTCAGATTTACGAGCAAAAATAGATCTTATTGAATTAAAAATTGGTCAAAAAGCGGAGAACATCTATGATCAAAACAGCAAAGTTGCTCAGAGTAGTAGTGATATTGTTGATAAAGAATCACATAAAAGTGCATCACATACTACAAGTCCTGTGACAAAGAGTGTGATTATCACAGAGAAAAAGGATGATGTCAAATATGGTGATTTTGGCTCGCATTTGAATACCACAGATTCCATACTTAAAATGTTAGAAGTTCCCTTAACGTCGAGAGAAATTCAGAGAAGAATTAAAAAATCGCGTGAGCATACATCTCGGCTACTGAAAAAACTATATTCAGAAAATGTTGTGATGAGGGATGAGAGTACCAGACCCTTCAAATATAAAATCACAAATGAAGGTCGTAAACTGTTGGAACAGACAACAAGTTCGAGTGGTTAGATTTCTCATAAATCTGTTTATCATAATTTAGATTTTCCTTGATCAAAGCATACACCCATTGTTTACCATTTTTTGATCTGCTAAGTTGTTTTCTTATGTAAAATCGAGATAAATAGATAGAAATAACACTTAACTGGATGGATTCGTAATAGAGGTCTTTATAGATTCTTAATAAATCAGAAGAGGTAAATGTGTGATATCTAAAGTTCTGAGTTATTATATTCCACAATTTTGAGCCTAATTTTATATCACTTTCTTTATGTTCAAAAATATTATCCATAGAGTTTTTTTCAAACATTTGTACAAATTCGATTATATTCATTATTTTTTCTTTTGATAAATTACCTTGTAAAGATAAGTTATATTTTTCTCCGTTTTCATCTTCCAATTCTATTTTAATTCTTTTTCTTCCTGATGACAGGTTGGGATTTGAAATCACACAACACTTAACAATTAAAGTGAGTAACAAGTTAACAAAAAGCTTAGTTTTTGTTAACTACTCATGGTGCGAGAACTTGATGAGCCTCTTTTAGTTGTAGTTATCAACTTCATAATAAGGGGCCATAATTTTTTTCCACTGGAAATAAAGGGGTTATATCAATTTCTTAACAGTGTTGATATCTGTTAATTGGTCTGCAGTGGAAATAAACGGGTCATTTTAAAGATTTTTTATTGTCTTAAATTAACACTATTAAACAATAGTAAAAACCTTCCACCCCTATATTTCTCATTGAGTTAATTTTTTAACTCTCAAAAACAATAAAGTATTAAAATTAACAAATATATAAAAGAAAATTGATTCAGGAGTTTTTATTTTATATACATCTCAGTTACTAATTGAATTTATTATATTGAGATACAGAAGAAAAAGAGGGGTGTCAGAGGTGCTTGTAATTGGATGATGACATCTTAAATACAATTTTTGATAGTGCGATAAAAAATAAAAATATTATAAAAAACAGGCAAGTGTTAACCATCGACTATGTACCAGATAAGTTACTGTTCAGGACCAAAGAAAGCACTGCAATCGCGCAATCATTATCAGTTATATTAAAAAAAGGCCGTCCATCTAATTTGTTAATTTTTGGAAAACCAGGAACAGGAAAGACAGCCGTTGTAAAAAACGTTATCGAGCATTTATACAATAAAACCAATCAACTTGACATAAATCTCAGAGTTCCTTTCATTAATGCAAAGAATTCAAACACCCCATACAAAATTCTTTATGAAATTGCAGAATTGCTCGGTATTAATAAAGAAGAAAGGAAAATGCAAGTTTATTTTACCGGCCTATCTATGAGCGAAGCTACTGATAGAATTCTTGATTTCATAAAACGGAAATCCATCAGGGTTGTCCTTGTTATAGATGAAATAGACTCCCTTGTTAATAGAAAAGGTGACGATATTCTGTATAACTTTACAAGAGCTAATGAAAGAATTCCATCAGATCAATTCATTAGTTTGATTGGTATATCAAACAGTTTAACTTTTAAGGATAGACTAGATCCAAGAGTAAAAAGCAGTTTAAGCGAAGAGGAGCTTGTGTTTAATCCATACACCGTTGAACAATTAAGACAAATTCTAATTGACAGATGCAAACTTGCTTTTTATGATAATGTTATTCCTATGGGAGTAATCAATCTGTGCGCTGCAATTGCAGGTAGAGAAACTGGCGACGCTCGAAAGGCGATAGATCTTTTAAGAGTTGCAGCAGAAATTGCGGAAAGATCAATGACAATGAAGATAACTGAAGATCACATAAGAAGCGCACAACAAAAGATCGATAGTGATACTAATTTTGAAATTTTGAGCAATTCCACCCTACATACAAAATTAGTCATCCTCTCAATAATTAAATCTAAAAACGGTAGTACGGGGGAAATCTATACTATCTATCAATATTTTTGCTCAAAACTTGAACAAGAACCTCTAACACAAAGAAGAATGACACAAATAGTAGGAGAACTGGATCAACTAGGATTAATCACAACTAATATAGTAAACCAAGGCCGCTATGGTAGAACACAACGAATAAAATTGCACATTCATATTACATCTGTAAAAGAAGCGATTAGAAACGATCCAGTTTTGTCACCTTTTATTGACGAGATTAAGAATTGAAATCTTTTTTGAAAGATTGAAGGGTTGCTAGATTAACTAATATAGAAATTCCAGGGGTTGGAGTGAGACCCATCATTTCTTGAAATTTTGTCTGCTTTTGCCACGCTCCAGAGTTTACTATCAATGTGCCCTTGTATCTACCCACCTCAGTAATATGTACATGTCCAGCATGAAAAATATCAGGTACATCATCTATAACCAACATGTCCTCCGATTCTGGAGCAATTGGTGTACGATTACCATAGATTGGTGACAAATGTCTAGATTTTAATAAAATTTTCATCGCTTCTACAGGTTTTGAATAGCTCAATCCGGGCACTGTAGCAATAACATCATCTAAACTTTGACCATGAAACATCAGCAACTTTACCTTATTCAATTCAACAAAGGAGGGGTTACCAATAATACTGAAATTTTCCAGCGGTTGAAATTCACGTAAATTTGTTAATGCAGTCTGTGGTAGAGCCCTTCTCCCAGGATCATGATTGCCAGGAATCAAAAAAACATGCATCCTTTTAGGAATTTTCTGTAGTAAAGCTGCTGCATATGACATTTGCCTGTTGATATCTAAGTCCACTAATTCCTTATCTTGATTAGGATAAATTCCGATTCCGTCAACTATGTCACCTGCTATACAAACAAATTTAATTTTCCTTACCATGTCATCATCTGAAGATAACCAATTTAGAAAATCATTGAACTGCTTTTCCATGAAATATTTGCTGCCCACATGCAAATCTGAAATGAGAGCCGCATACGACTCTGTCCCAGATTTAGATGCAACGTGCTCTGGAATATCAGGAAATATAATATCCTTAACAACAAAATCATTTGAATTTCTTTTACCAAATGACATCTCTAACATTAACATTTGATCCAAAACAAGTGCTGAAGATTCATTAATTAACTCCTTTTTCTTGCAAATTACAGGAACACTGCCAGTAGTATCATCAATCACCAATTCTACATCATTTTTTCTATTTCTTTTAGACATTATCAAACCTGCTACGAAAACAGAATCAATGGGTTTGCCCCCTTCATTATCATTATCTAGAGAATCAAATCGGGATTTATTCCTAAGATCCTTAACATACTTTATTTTTTTTATCCGTCTACTTTCTGAACGTATTGATAATATTTTCAGAGTTTTTCTATAACGACTATCAAAAAGTTTAAAAAAATCCTTCCTATCCTCCATGTTTATCTTGTATGTAGGATCAAAAATGATTTTGTAACCCTCACTATTATCCTCCGTGATTGGCATCACAGTTTCTTCACCTTGACCATCGCCTCGAGAGATCACATTTTTTATATCATCGATTAATATCGGAGTTTTTTTTCTGAATTTATTTTTAGCATCAACAATGCTCTTAATTATTTTTTCAACATCACAATCAAGAGATTTAAGAAAGGTAAAAGCATCAGGATGAACTTGATATCCCTTATTTATCGCATAAATCAATGCAATAGATACTGAATCCAAGTTTTATTATTGAACAGAACAATCATAAATGCTAAAAATGTTTTGTTTTATGCATAATTATTAAAAAGCAAACATTGTAGTTGAAGATACATGTACAAATACAATTTTAAAAAAAGAACTCTTTACCTTGGATTGGGCATTTTTCTATTTTTGATCTTCTTTCTTATTGGCACATCAGTCTCATTCGACAAATCTACTTCGGCACTTTTGAAAGAACAATTTCAAAAAAAAATTAAAAGTATTGATAACATAGGCATCTTCATCAATAACTTTCTAATATCAATTTTGATGTTTATTCCGGGTGTCGGAATTGCATTTGGTCTCTTTTCGGGATTTAGTACTGGTAATATTTTTATGATCATAACACAAGATTTACCAATCCAAATACCACCATTACTTGTTTTTTTGACGATATTTGGGATCATGGAGCTAATTTCCTATGGTATAGCTATCTCTAGAAGTTATTTACTATTGATCCACATTTTGAAAAGAAAAGATATTAAAGAAAATCTAATACATACCAGTTTTGAAATTGGTATTGTAGCAATAATCTTATTTTTTAGCGCTATTATTGAGTGGGATTTAATAAGACAACCTGGAAATATGAATCTCTTAAAATAATTTAATATTCAATAAAACACATTCAAAGACAGAATATTAATCTCATTCAAAATCCAAATACGTTTTGCGCTCAACCTGATCAATAACCATTACCGACATTGGACTAAAATACATATGCTCTAATTCATTCAACTTACCCCTAAATACCCTTTCTTCAGGAGTAGTCAAAAATTCAAATACCCAAACCGTTAGGTTGGAAGTATCTATTCCCTCATTTTTAAGGTAGAGCGCTATCTCTGATTGCATAAAATTCTTATCTCTATTATTCCACGGCCTTGGTACCAAAACCACACTCTTCTTATCTTGTATTGCATCAACTAATTCTCTCTTACCATCTTCTATGTTTTCAGTAACATGAAAACTAAGTACTCTTGTCTTATCTAATGGAATCTTTGCCCTTGAAGCAGCAACTTGAATAGAGCTTATCCCTGGCATTAATTCTACATTATCATCACCAAAAATTTCTAATAATCTATCAACAACTTCAGACTCTGAAAAGTTTACATCACCAGTAAATGGAATAGTACAAAATTCACTATCTTGCATTTTTTTGTATACTTCATTATAAGTTTGATCCTGATCCTTCATTGTTACTTCATAAACCTGATGAAAGTCACGAATAATCAAATCTCGTATAATTGCTAAAGTGTATTTATAACCTATCAAATACTTGGATCGTTTTATTACATCTTTTACTACATCTGTTAAATACTTTGACGAACCTGGACCGACTCCAACAAGAAATAACTTCTTACCTTTGATCTTATTTTCCGTCACAAAAGTAGTTATAATATTCTATCTATATTTTACTTTCTTGTTCTGATGATTCATTTTTTATTAAAAAAACAACGAACTAAAAAAGCAACCAACTCCAACAAACTTTCATGACATTTTGAATAATGTTATTAATGGATTCCAATTCATATGATGAAACTGTAAAGGATCCTTTGCAGGATATTTCACCCAACCTTTTACAATTGCAAAGCTATAATTTTTCAGTTTATTTTCAATATTGATTTTAACTTTTAGATCCGTACCCCATCTTTTTTCAAGAAAATATATATCTGAAATTTGGGAAAAAGGAAATACAATATTTTCATCACTTTTTTCAATATCATTCCTTAATTCAGTAATACCATAACCTTCTATGGGCAAAAAAACATTCTTGTTCTCCTTAAATCGCAAAAGCTGTCGCTCTGAATGTACTGCATGAATTCTGT
>JAATVM010000196.1 GCA_014523495.1 Nitrososphaerales archaeon TH1920 | reverse complement strand
GACATACTATTATATACGCAGTTTTAGCATTTTAACATTACGTAAAAAATTTATGATATATATATTAAATCAGTTTGATTTTTGATTTAGTTTTTGTAACGTCAAATTAGACTAAATTATTTTGTTTGATTAATTTATATTTATTATAAAATTATTAATCAACACCATATGGTCCCTAAACTACCAAAATGGGGAATCGATCCTGTTCCACCAAAACATAGAATTCTTGGAGGTTTTGACTACTTTATTTTATGGTCTAGTCTTGGTGTAGGTTTATTAGTTTTTTCTGCTGGGTCCTTTTTGTCCGATGCTCCATTTTATCATGCATTACTTGCAATAATAATTGGTTCAATTGCTGGTTCCGTCCTTTTATCAATGGCAGGAAAAATAGGAAGTGATCATGCCGTACCATCTCTTATTGGAATAAGACCAGCTTTTGGATTGTATGGTTCATATCTTGCCGCTATACTAAATGTAATACAACTTATTGGTTGGACTACATTTGAGATTTTAATACTGTCAAAAGCTGCCCAACAATTAACAAATATACACGTTACTTTTGTATGGAATATTATATTTGGAGTAATTATTACCCTTTTTGGTATTTTTGGTCCTCTATTTTTGGTAAAACAATGGCTATCAAAGTTTGCAATATGGATAGTTTATGGATCTACAATTATAATCTTAATCAGTCTGTTATCTCAAAATCTTCCAAATGCGATATCTGTAGCTGGTAACGATATGTCATTCTTTGTTGCTCTTGATATTGTAATTGCCATGCCTATCTCTTGGATGCCCCTTGTTTCTGATTACAACAGATTTGCAAGGAAAAGTAAAGGTGCCTTTGTAGGAACTTTGATTGGATTTTCAATAACAAATATCCTTTTTTATCTTGGGGGATTGTTATTGGGATTTGGAGATATTTCATCGATTATTATTTCAATTCAGGCAATCTTATTCGGATTTATTCTGTTGGTTATGCTTGTGGATGAGGTAGATAATGCATTTGCAGATATATATTCTGCGGCGATTTCTTCACAAAGTATCTTTCATAATCTAAATCAACGACATCTAATCATTGGATTTTCTATTGTAAGTACTATTCTATCTATCTTTATATCAATTGAAGGGTATGAACAATTTTTGTTGTTGATAGGGGCCCTGTTTATTCCCTTATTTGGAGTCTTGTTAACCGACTATTTCGTACTTAAGCGTGGTAGATATCAGAATGATATGATGTATGGTAACAACCTGATCAAGATAGGATATCCTGCTATGGTGTCATGGTTTATGGGAGCGGTATTATATTATCTACTTTCCCAGCTTTCTCCAGCATATATATCACAGCTACCAACAATAGGTTCGACAATTCCAAGTTTGATAGTCTCGTCACTATCATACCTACTCATTACCAATCTTCATTTTAAGTTTAAGGTTCTTAAAAATAAGATTTAATATTTGATTTAGTTAATTTAATGTGAATGTTATCTTTTATACATACACTTCCCTTAAATCTAACTTTTAATAATATTAGTTAGTTGTCTCCATGTAATATCCATAAGAGTTTTTTTGATGAAAATTGTCATGATTGTAAATTAGAATATGCAGAATTAAAAGGATTAGATAAGTCTATGATTCAAGATGATAAGACAACAAAAAAAATATCAAATAAATCAAGTGATAAGAAAGTATACAAAGAATTTTCTGAAGAGAGAGCAAAAAAACTTTATGAAGAATTATTGATACAATTTTTAAGAACAAAATCAGTCAATGAGGTTGAGGCTGCAAGAAGAGCAAGGCAAATTATTAGAAAACAGTGTGCAATTAGAGGAATTCAAATTTGGAGTTGGTTAAAACAAAATGAATAATATGATGATATGAAACTACTAAAGTAAATTAATATAATTTCTTTATTTTCCGTCAATGATTTTTTAGTAATAATTGTTGCCTTGGATTAAATGAATAATGAACTGATAGCAAATATTTTATTTGTTCAATTATTAATTGATCTTAATTCCAAATGGCATTAGAAATGATCATAGACGAAGTAACTGGAATAGCTGATAAAGCAGTCTTCTATCTTTTGATGGGTTCATTGGGATTCTTGAGTATTATCATTGTGAATGGAATAATTAGATCCAGTCGTAAGGGGAAAAGAAATATGAATAAATCATAACTAGATATGCTTACCGATGATATTAGATTTAACTAGAGAAGTAAAAAATGACACAAAAGTCTTTCCAGGTTCCCCATTACCCAAATTTATTACTTGGACTAAAATGGATGTTCATAATTATGATTCAGAGGTGATCTTTATGAGCACTCATACAGGCACTCATATGGATGCTCCATCTCATTTTGCTAGAGATGTTTCATCAATTGACAAAATTGCAGTTAGCAGATTCATTTCTAAAGCTATTCTAATTAAGATAAAGAAAGGATCCGATCAACTAATTACCGCAAGTGAAATAGAAACATCTAATGTCAGCATAATGGAAGGAGACACCATTGTATTTTCCACTTTGTGGGAGAATGAAGTAGATAAGGACTATTTTTTTAGTCACAATCCTGGGCTTGCAGAGGATGCAGCGAAATATCTGGTTAATAAGAAAGTAAATGCTGTATGTATAGATTCACCTAGTATTGATAGAGGTTCGGATAACAATTATCCTGTACATAAAATATTATTATCTAAGGAAATATTAGTTGTGGAGAATCTGTGTAATTTGAGCAAGTTAAACAGGCAATATTTTACATTGATAATAACACCACTCAAGTTATTTGGCGCGTCCGGCTCACCTATAAGAGCGATTGCTGTTGACAGGCGTTTATCAGTAGAATAAAAGATACAAAATATACATTGATAAACCAAATCTAAAATTTGGGAATAGGAAAACAGAATGAAATATCTTAAATTTACATCGAGTTTTAATACTGCCTAAACTATAGTCTACTAGTATGCCAACAGCGTATGTTTTAATAAATTGTGATCTTGGTTCTGAGGAGGAAATATTACAAGAAATAAAAAAGCTGCCTGGAGTAAGTGAGGTAAGCGGAGTCTATGGAGTGTATGATATAATCGTAAAGATTTCTGCAGACACTATGGACAAGCTTAGAGAAACGATAACATGGCACGTCAGAAGAATAGATAAGGTTAGATCAACATTGACAATGATCGTAATAGAAGGTCAGGCGGGAAAAGATAAAAAGAATCAACCCAACATGTTCTGAATAATTTTAATATCTTGAATAAATGTGGATGCCTCATTTGATGTATTGAAGAAATGTGGAGATGCTCTTACTGCCTTTTTCTTTCCACCTCCAACAATATCCCTCTCTGCAACAATTATTCCTTTCTCTTGGAGACTAGATACTGTAATCTTTGGACTGACAGAATCTATGACGAAAGATACGATTGATGTTCTGAGCTTCTCATCTTCAGGTCCAAAGATGGAGATGCCACGAATCTTTCCTAGCCCCTTAATTATCTCATTAGCTACATCCATATTCATTTTTCTTATATTGTTAATACCTAAGCGTTGAATGTACTTTAATGAGGAGACAAGTCCAGCTATACCGACATAGTTTCTAAAACCGGTTTGAAATTTTTGTGGAGAACTAGTATATACCAAGTTTTTTTCTTTGGTAATAATTGCAGATTCACCTCCAATATATTTAGGAGTTAGCATCTCTGCAGATTCTTTTTTACAATAAAAGATTCCGATGCCCGGTGGTCCGCATATCCACTTGAAGCCAGGAAAAGCCAGAAAGTCACATCCTATTTTTTTTACATCTACATTAATTGTACCTATCGACTGGGCTGCATCAATAGAATATAACATGTTTTGCTTTTTTGCAATTTTGCCGACTTCTTCAACGGGCATTATTGCACCATTATTATAAAGAACATGACTTAGGGTTATCAGTTTTGTGTTCTTGTTTTTTGCAATTTTATCAATCTTGTCAAGATCGAAGAATCCGTTATTATCAATTTTAGTTTCTTCCAACTTAACACCGTATTTTTTAGAAATATTTAACCATGGAAAGTAATTAGCATAATGTTCATGAAGCCCGCCTCTTGCAATAATTATGTCTGATTTTTTCCAATCAAGACCTGATGCTACGTAATTTATTCCTTCAGTAGTACTTTGAGTAAAGATTATTTCTTCAGGTTCACAGTTTATGAGCCGACTTACAAGAATTCGAAGCTCTTTCATAAGCGATGTAATATATTCTTGAGCAGAGGTCGAGTCTGGGCCTTCTTCGGAGCATCTTATCAGAAAATCAGTAATTGACTTTATCGTATACAATGGCATTGGAGCAAATGAACCACAGTTCATATAGATCTTTTTTTTCGTAACTGGAAAATCCTTAGGTATTAATTCTATGTCTTTTTCCATTGATTCGTCATAATCCATTATAACCCGTTTTAATAATTCATTATAATAAGTATCATGATTTCTGAAATACTGGATAATAGTGGATTTAATACTTTGATTTATGATGATCCTTATGCAAAAATATGTCTAATTGCATCAATTATATTAGAATTTCAGAATCAACACCATAATGACAAGCACAGTAAGATAGTTTACATAGACCTTGATGCAGCATTTACTTCTTATGCCAAGGCTCGATTGATTCCTTCCATGGAAATACAAAAAACAGATGATCATATTTACCAATCTCAATCTAACGCTTTGAAAATATATCTCCCAACTGAAGATATTTTAGATTTAATTATAGTTGATATAATAAAATCAATGAACGAATGTTGTTTAATTATTTTTGATTCTATAAATTCATTTTATAATCTTTTTTATGATAAGATAATGCTGAGCTCAAACAATAGAGTAAAAATTGGAAGTTTGAATCGATTACTTTATTTTTTTCTTATGTTGCTTTTAAAACATACATCACATTTTAATATCCCATTTTTAGTAACGAGTATGATCCGTTATAAGAGAAAAGAAGTAGTAACAAGCAATAGACTTCTTAGTAAGAAAAGTTCTTTGAATTTTTATGTTAAAATTAAAGATCCTTGTGATCTTTCAGTAACAATCCTCAGACATCCAAAGATGGATCAAAAAAGTTTTACCATAAAAGATAAAGTCCTAAGATGGACTTAGCCAAGTATTTTAATCTTAACTATGCTGAAACCAACAATCAATGCAATAGTGAGAACAGTAAATCCTCCTGCTAAAAGTCCCCATTGACTCTTTAACGTAGTTGTTTTCCCTGAATTATAAAGCAAATATGCACCAAACATTCCCATAAACAGTATCACAACTATTACAATAGTCTCGCCTATAGTCTGAATTGATCTTGAAGGAATAATAAAATCTTTGGATCGTGCCCCTTCTATAATTGAATTTACTAGTCCTGAAGCAAATGCAAAAAAAGCAACTAGATAAGCCACTGTAGCAATGGTAATGTATTTTGAACTGCTAGTAAGCATCCAGATACTACTATAATGAATAATAATTAAGTTTATCGACTTATTAGATGAGCATTAATTATATTCTCGAATAAGACTTGGATTGAAACGAATGTAAAAAGAAGAACTAGTACTATCTGGAGAATCGTACCATTAGAAATATGGATATTCTGTAGGCTAGACTGGTTTGGAACTTGCTCTTATAATCTGGAATTTTGCGTGACTTGCTTTAATAACTAAATTGGCAACTGATTGGGGGAATTATTTGATTGAGTGATGAACAAGTCACAACCAATAACCCCACCAGTTGCCTGTGTTTAAGCGAACGTAGGAAATCCTACTGGGATTAACTATATAACAACTTGGATGAAATCTTCTAGGAGAATCTTATCTAGGCGGCATACTAATTACTAGCATTATTTTTCAAAGTAAACTAATCCATTAGAATTTTGACCAACAAATCATAAATTAGTTGCACTGATGGGTTCATTGGAGTTAGGCTTCAGAGACATGATGAACCCATCAGGTGAGACGTTTTTACGGATTGACGTGTTATTTTAAGCTCAACAAACAATAAAATGGTTTTATGTTATCTTCAAACGATAAAATTATTTCTACGGTCTGTAAATAGAAGGTCTTAAGGAACGGCTTGGGCATCCCATTTCGACTCGATTATCTGTAAATAATGAATCATAATGAGAACAAATTACTACCCAAAAATTCATCTCAAATTGTTGAGATGTATTTGCGCTACGTTTTAAGAATACAGAACAATTTAATGACAGTTAAATTGTGAACAGAGTCTATGGAAAATTTCCTATCTAACTTTTTTTTAGGTCTATTTTGTTATCATACCTTATTGAAATGATGTTTGTTGTTATTTTCTAAAATATTTTTTTTCCTTACTTATCCTCTTTTATATTGACTATTATTATACTGTCTGCCATAATGGTATCGACCCCTATTAATCCCTCTATTAATGCCGCCGAATCTTCTTCTATTTTGACTATTGTACTCGAAGGATCTTTGCCTATTAACTCTGTTTCTACTGACATATAATGTGGGAACTTCAATTCCTATTTCATCGTTTAGTCTCTTGATTGGTAATTCTGTACGTTTTAAAATCCTCGAAAAATCTTCATATCTACTACTTGAAACTAATGAAATTGCTTTACCACTTCCGCCTGCTCTTGCAGTTCTACCGATTCTATGGAAATATATCAGTGGGTCTTCAGGTATATCATAATTGATAATATTGCCCACAGCTGGTACATCTATTCCCCTTGCAGCTATATCAGTGGCCACTAGTATATCTTCACTTCCATTTTTGAATCTATGCATTGAATAATCTCTCTGTCTTTGAGATAGATCTCCATGAATTGTAATTACCCGAAATCCTTGTCTATTCAAATCATCGGCTATTCTCTGAGTTCTTTGTTTTGTAGCAACAAAAACAATAGTCTGTTGTCCTTCTTCTCTATTTTTAATAAAATTACAAAGATGTTTAAATTTTTCTCGTTCTTCCACAATAAGATAAGATTGATCGATAGTCTCTAAACTAATTTCTGCCTCATTGAGTCTAATTTGTTGTGGATCTTTCATATATTCACGAGATAATCTTAAAATTTCCACAGGCATCGTCGCGGAGAATAAACATGTCTGTCTTTTTTCATTTACATAAAAAAGAATGAATTTTATATCATCTATAAATCCCATATCAAGCATTCTATCTGCTTCATCTAGAATTACATAATTTACATCTTCCAGTTGAATCGTACCTTGCTTTAAATGATCTATTAGTCTGCCTGGTGTTGCAACGATAATTTGTACTCCCCTTCTAAGTTGATCTTTTTGTATGTTAATGCTCTGTCCTCCATAGATAGCTAAACATCTTGTTCCCATATATTTTGAAAACTTTTTAATTTCACTTGTGACCTGCATGGCCAATTCTCTTGTTGGAACAATAATTAGAGCCTGGATTGGTCCTTTTGCTCTTATTCTATGTATTATCGGAAGAGAAAACGCAGCTGTCTTTCCTGTGCCAGTATGTGCTTGTCCTATCACATCTTTACCTTTTAAAATAAGTGGAATACAATATTCTTGGATTGGAAATGGGTTATCCATTCCTATTTCTTTAATTGCCCTAACTATGGACATATTTAGACCTAATTCTTCAAATGAAACCATTTTTAATTCAAATCTTGTTTTTGACAAAAGTTACGGAAGATCTGGAAAGGTTTACTTGTTTTTTCACTTAACTTACCTGCCGTACCTTTAGTTAAGGTAATCAGCTTTTATCGGAGATATAAGTGTGATGATACAAAAGTATGATCAAACAGTATTGAAATTAACCGCTATCTCGGCTAACTATTCATCACCTACTACCAAGTTTGTTTTTAGAATAGTATAGACTTGATAATTTAAATTCAACAGAAGCGATAATAAAAATATGATGGAAGATCAGGGTCAAAATCAAGATCTGCGAGAGAAAAAACTACGTGGTTCTGGCGGTTTTGTGCTTGCCAATATTACAGATGAGGAGCAGAAGAGAGGAAATTTAGGAGGGCCGGAGTTATTTTTGGCAGGTATAGGAAGACTTCCTTCTGACAGATTTGTCAAGTACCACTGTAATAAATGTGATAAAGACTATGAGGGATCACCAAGCATCAATTTTGAAAATCCTAATGAAGATCTTGGTGAAGGTGTAACCCTGTATGAAAAAGGGGAATACAAATGTAATTCATGCAAGAGCACAATTGCACAATATAGAAAATTTGATGCCCCAGAAGAATTACAACAAGGACAAGAATCTAATTTATCCAAACTGTCAAAAACACCTCAAGAATCAGAAACAAAAAATACCAATATAAGCACCAGCACGACTACGAGTTCCTCCTCTTCCACATCAGTTATGCAAAATGAATTTATTTCGATTCAATCTCTTGTCGGGATGCCTGCATATGACTGGGATGCGATGTTGATTGGTAATGTTCAGGAAATTGGTCTCAAAAGAACTTCCAAAGGTAAAATGGAGATAAATCTCAAGATTCCCAAAAAGAGCAACAATCAAAATGTCGAAATTGCGTGGAAAAATATTTCCAAAATTGGTGATATAATTTTGCTTGAAAATTCAGAATCTTCAGAATCAAATCAATTAGGTAAATGTTCTTATTGTGGTTATCAGAATGAAAGCGATGCAGTATTTTGTGCTGAATGTGGTAAAAAGATTACAAACGAATAGTTAGAATTAGAAAATTGAGAATTAAAATATTTCCATATTAGTAATTCAGGCAAGGCCAATTCTTACATCAACTGCACAAGCTCCTTTTCCCTCTTCAAGTACCAACAATGGGTTCATATCAAATTCTGTTATTTCAAGAAAGTCTGTCACCAATTGAGATAGTCGAAGGAGGCAATCTACTAATACCTTTATATCAGATGGCGGTTGTCCCCTTATACCTTTCAGTATCGGAAAAGTTTTGATTGATTCTATCATTTTCATTGCTTCTTG
>JAATVM010000022.1 GCA_014523495.1 Nitrososphaerales archaeon TH1920 | reverse complement strand
TCTTTGCCATTAACTCTTCTATAGATTGTGCGTCTTCTGCTTCAACAGCCCATAAGAATGTGTGTTCCAAAGCTGAATGATACTGTTGTAAGATTCTTACTCCAAGCTTTTGCGCAGTTTTCTCTAGATTTGGAAGATCTGTCAAAAGCCACCTTCTATTCTGCTCATTGTAGAGTGGGCATGCCTCTTGTGTATGATCTCCATATATTCCATACATTGTCCTTGACATTCTACATATAGTGTAGAAAAGTAAGTATTTAAATACAATAGTAACGATATGGTAATATGGATAAGCGGAAAAACCCTGTCCAATTACAAGAACATTTAGAAAATTTTGGCATGAAGACATGTCCTATACATAACAGCCTTAAAATTTTTGGACAGAAGTATGCACTTCATATAGTAAGAAATATGCTATTGCTAAAACAGAATAAATTCGGTCAATTTTTAGGATCAATAGAAGGAATAAATACTAAAACACTTTCGATTAGATTGCATGAACTTGAAGATTTTGGCCTAATTAAACGAACGATCATCAATAGTAGACCTGTTCAAACTAAATATTCACTCACTGAGAAAGGTATGGCATTAGAACCAATCTTGGCTCACATTGCAGCTTTCTCTGCAAGATATGAATCTAAGGCTATTTTTAAAGACGGAAGACCAAGGATCTCAGTTAAACAAATTTTCAGAGCTGAGCATTTGTCAGAAGTATATGATTATTGATTATCTTGCTAACCAGCTTCAGTTACCAATCTTGTTCCTTTCAATTCTACTCAGTAATATAACTAGTTAAATACGCAATATAATTAAAAATATATCTTGGCTTTACATTACCTCCTTTTTTGTATTGGATTATCTTTACTACCTATGATTCCTCAGTATGCATACTCAAGTTTTTTTAACATTGCAGCTGTGGGTGACTGGGCATGTAATGATAATTCCCAGAACACTTTAAAAAACATTGTAAGTAAGAAACCGGAACTAATTATTGCACTCGGTGACCTCTCATACCAGAGAACTGCAGAATGCTGGTTTGACATAATTTCTTCTGTAGATAACATAACGAGGATAGTCCGAGGAGACCACGACAATGATTTTCGTATGAGTCAATATATGCAACATTTCAATATGTCGAAAGAATTTTACTCCTTCAACAGCGCAAACATACACTTTCTTATAATGTCCACAGAAATTCCATATGAATTAGGTTCTGAACAATATGAATTTGTCAAGTCAGATTTAGAAAATGCATCAACAAATTCGACCATCGATTGGATAATAACCGCATACCATCAACCTGCTTATATATCCCAAAATGATTGTAAAGGGTGTAGTCCAAGAGTAACTCTAAGAGAACTGTATCATCCTTTATTTGATAAATATAATGTGGATCTGGTATTACAAGCACATAACCATAATTATGAAAGAAGCTATCCAATATTATACAACAGCAAGGATTCAGAGAACCCACTAATAGTCAATTCAAATAAAAATAGTTACAATTATGATATTGATAATTCTCATGGAGTCATCTTTGCTACTGTTGGAACTGGAGGAGGGGAACTTAATAATTTTGAAGTAAAAGTCCCTTACGTAGTAACCCAACATCGGGGTTTTGGTTTCTTGAATATAGAGCTGACAAACAATGGAACGAGATTGAATAGCACCTTCTATGCTAATGATGGAACTTTACCTGACCACTTTACTATTGATAAATGATTCAAATGTCAGGTCAATGTGGGAAATTATATAGAATTTAATCCAACTACGAATGAGTTCGAAAATTTAGGTCTCACTATGGATAAGCAATTTCTAAATCCAATGATAGTGTTAAAGGGTGGACGTACACAGAAGATACAGATTGCCTGTATAATGACTTTATTGGTACCGTTCAAGTATTTGAGTGAGTTGATGAGGAAGGTTCATGTCAGATATAAATACCCAAGATATGTTCTAATAAATCATGAAAGTTCCTATATACACTATTTATATTATCACATTACTCATAATAGGACCATCAACAGTTGCTGCAGGAAGTGTTATTGATCTTGAAGATGAGGAAAAATCTTCTGAAAGACTGCAATTTGGTACTGAAACAAATAATCTAACTCAAAATCAAAATGATTCCGTATATCCTCAAACCGCGGCTTCGAAAAATAATGTATATGTAGTATGGAGCGAGTCAACACAAAACTCCACAGACAATAATTACGATATATATTTCAAAGCCAGTAGTGATGGCGGTAAAACCTTCGGAAGGACTATAAATCTAAGTAACAACCCGAGTTTTTCAGAACATCCACAGATTGCTGCAGTTGAAAATAATGTCTATGTAGTCTGGACGGATAATACATCCGGACACAAAGAGGTCTTATTCAGAATGAGTACTAATCAAGGAAAGGCATTTGGAAAGGTCTTAACGATAAGTGACGAAAATACCAATGCTTATCATCCAGAGATAACAGCATCAGGGACCAACGTTTTTGTGATTTGGAATAATCTTGACGCGGATAAAGGAAACCACATATTGCTCAGGCATAGTATCGATGGTGGTTCTATATTTGACTCCAAAATGGAAATCGGTGTTGGTGTTAAAGATTCTTTCCCAAAGGTTGCAGCAGATGATTCTAACTTTTTTGTAGTCTGGGACGTAAAGGGATATGACAATAATACAAAAGTCATGTATAAGAATGGCCAAGACAATAATGCATCTCTAGATGATAAAACTGTTGATTTGAACCAAGGTAAAAACGGAGGAGAACCTCAGATACTCTCAAAAGGCAACCACATATTAGTCTCCTGGACAAGTAACAGTCAAATGGAAGATAACGAACTTTATTTGGTCAAAAGTGACGATTTCGGCCTTAGTTTTGGAAACATTACAAAGGTTTCAAATGGCTTTAAATCATCTAATGTGGAGACGCTCATGGTAGATAATAACTTATTTGTTGTGTGGCAGGAGTCGGTTAATGATGCAGAAGAAATATTATTAAAGAAAAGTACAGACAGAGGAATAACATTCAGTCAAACAGTAGATTTAAGCAATAACGATGGAATCTCAGAATGTCCTTCAATTGCAGCAACAGAAGGCAAATTGCATATAGTATGGCAAGACAAATCTGCGGGTAATAATGAGGTATTTTATAAACAAATACCAGCAGAAGCTTGAAAATTAATAATCATAAATTCACATCCTCTTTAAATTCAGTAAATAAATGTCTCGTTTCACTAGTAGGCTTTTGTGTTTCGTACTTTTTTCTTTTAGGGTCCATTCTACCCTTCAAACACAAACAGGTGATTACGGCTACCTCATCACCCTCCTATCTTCAACTATGGAGAAAGTCCAAAAAAAGGACGTCGATATATTTGACGGTACTATGTTGTTATCGCTGCTCTAGTGTATTTGTTTCGTTTACCGGTAACAAGCCCGTATTATTCTTGCCTGTACTGTTGATTTGTACTAGTGTCTCTACTTCTTCCCCGCCCTTCACCAATACCCCTTTAATATATCCGATATCCTGTGCATAGTATTTGTTTTCCACTATTTCAGGCTCTAAGGGGTTGATATCCTCTGTTTGTAGGACGTTCGAGAAACATCCATAAGTTACGCAAACTTTTTCATTCACACTCAAAATAGCGCCTTTGTCCTCAGCCACATCCTTGGCTACCTCTTGGTCATATTTATCACCGACCTTGGGTTGAGCTTCCATGACTATACCGGCCATGGCTCCTTTCTTGCCCGCTTCCCAAGAACCTTCATGGCTACCATCCTCGGTAAGATCGGTTGTATATTCTCCCATGTACCAGACATTACCATTATCATCCTGCGCAAACCAGTCATCCGTTGTTTCTTCATGTTCATCTTTCACGTAGGCGTCATCGTGAACTACACGTGTGCTTATACCGAGGATTTCTTTTGTATCGTTGGTCACTACAAATACATCACGAGTAGGCTCGCCATCCTCACTAGTGCCTTTGTAGATCATCGTAGTTCCTGGCTCTAGGGGAAAGTACTTATTGTCTATTTTCAGGGGATTGTGAAAGTTCGCTTTGTTGAACTCCATCGTCGCCGATTGCACTGGTGATGTGAATGAGCTCCATATCATCAATGTTACTAATGTAGCAGATATTAAAATAAATACAAATTCCTTTTTCTTGATTCGGGTTTCCATGAGATCAAAAGTAAATTACTTAATTAAAAAGAAATTTGATACAAACATATCAATGGGTAGGCTGTAGTAAGAGGAGAAGCTATTAATCGTTTACATGCTTGTACCATAATATATTACAAATTAACTACTAAATGCAATGTGACTTTCTATGGAAACAGTTCAATATCAAATAAATAAATTACAATAAACAGGAAAGAGAACGTCCTCTAGGTACGGATTTGAGTTAATATTATTTTCTTGTATTTATATTAACCACGACGTCAATATACATTTTCCACGTCACGCAAATATGTAAAAAAAAGGGTAAAATTGCTTACACCATTTCATAGTGTAAGAATACAGGCATTTTCAGTCAGCTAATCTTCTTTATCGTTTGGCCTGTCAATATCTCCAGGCTCATCAGCATCTTCACCAGGGCCTTCTTCTACATCGTTTTTGTCATCTTCTTCTTCGTTAGATGTGATTCCTGTTGTATTCTGTGTTCCAGTCACATTCTCTTGCGAATATGCTGGCTGTATTGTTGTCTCTTGAGCATATGTCATCAAAGTAGTACCAATAGATAGCGCTGTTGCAGTTAATACTGATACTATGAGACCAAAACTCAAAGATGATTTTCTGCTCATATGAGTTAGTAAGAAACTAGAATTAATAAAAAATTTGATACAACCATATCATTGAGTTAACATTATTGTGAATAGAATTCTTCAATCGTTTACGTGCTTGTACCATAATATATTATTAATAGGGCAGATAATAGCAAAAGGAAATATTGTGTAGATGTAATAGACATTATTATAGTGCCAGTTACGAAATTAGATATGTATTATGGGTGGCTGCTTGGTTTTGGATGAGCTTGAAGGCACTGCAGAGAAATTGTTGTCTTTCATCCAAGATAATCCTGGATGCCATTTACGCAGAATTAAAAGGGCAATGGGCATTTCAATGGGAACCGTTCAATATCAATTAGACAAATTAGAAAAAAAAGGGAGAGTAACATCTACTAGACATGGTTTGTATAAATATTATTTTCCTATAGGGCTTTTCAAAGATAACGAAAAGGATATACTTGAGGTTTTGACTCACGAAACTGCAAGAAAAATTCTTATGTTTATATTAGAACAAAAAAGTCCCACTCAAACAGATATTGTCAATAATGTAAGGATATCTGCCAGGTCTATTAGCTGGCATGTTGGTCGCTTGATCGCCCTTAAAATAATTAGGGAGATCAGAGACGGAAGATACAAAAGATATGAGTTACAGGATGATGATGATGCCAAGTATATCCTAACACTTCTTAGGAACTACTATCCTAGCATTTGGGATAAGTGGAGTATGAGAGTAGTAGAAATGTTTCTATCATTATCTGGCAGTAGGGAGATGGAATAAGTGACTATCTTATGTTGACTATGTTAAACATTTTCTTCTCGCTTATTCTTGAAATCGAGCCATATGAAGGATTAGAAAATGCAGTAGCCCTAGGTATTGGGATATTTTCTATCTTATTGTTAGCTCTTTCAATCACTGCATATAGAAAAACTCGTCTTAAACTAACTATATATGCAATAATTATTTTTGCTCTTTTTGCCATTCAACAAACTATAGAATTTTTAGAGGATAGCTTTAGCTCACTGGATACTCCAATAACTGATGTAATAATTTCCTCGCTAACCCTTGCTATTTTGGTCCTATTCTTCTTAGCAATTGTTAGAACAAAAATTACCTAAATTACAGATGCGGGTCCAAGAATCGTGTCAAATTGAATTACAAACAACCAACCCTAATAGTATTTAAGCTCTACTAGAT
>JAATVM010000195.1 GCA_014523495.1 Nitrososphaerales archaeon TH1920 | reverse complement strand
TTCGATAATCCCTTTGGAGATATTATAATACCCTTAATGGGTGTTTCTATTCTAGTACTATTCTTTTTAGCAATAGTTAATAAAAAATAGTTGTATCCGGTTTTTGAGTTATACACCTTATTGGTTGAAGGAAAAATGCAAATTAGGTGGTTAACTTCCAATGTACTTCTTGATAACATTCGAAACACATATCTAAATTATTTGTGTGAACACAAGCGTATACTGTCCTCGTATAGTTATTACATCGAGTACACTTTTTCATTAATCCGACAAATATAGCATGTGGAATTTGAACATTTAGTCAAATATTCTTTATGTAATTAGATCGCGAACTAATTATCAATTCTCTGTAGGAGTTTATTATCCTATTTTTTATACTAAAATGAAATATATTGTATCTCATCTTATGGTGTTGTGTTGAAATACATACTCATAGCAATTATCTGCATTTCGGTATTCATAATAATCGGAATTATACTTTCGCCCAAACTAGGATACCAAAATCCATATATAATTAAAGTTGATGCAACAATCTCATCAATTATCAATAATTCTGGTTCTTCTCTTACAGATGATTTTATGATCTGGGTGTCAATGTATGGAAGGGAGGTAGTGTGGTCGATGGTAATTGTGTTTATGAGTATTTTTGCAGGTTGGAAAGGAAAAAAAATTGCTTTAATTCTCGTTATTTCATTCCTGATTATTATTCCATTAAATACATTATTCAAAAATTTTTTCGAAAGACCCCGTCCTCCGGTGGAAACGCAGGAAATTCATATTTCTCAAGAAACAGATTTTACATATCCCTCTGGCCATGCTTCTATCGTTACCGCAGGGGCATTGATACTTATGATACTATATCGAAGAGAAAAGGAGCTAATATTATCTATTATACTGGTATGTGAAGCAGCTCTAGTATGCATATCCAGAATTTATCTAGGAGATCATTATTTATTTGATGTGATAGGCGGTATATTGTTGGGTGCTGGAATCTCACTTTTATCAATTTCATTATCTAGGTATCTTGATCCGATATTGATTAGTATGCGCAAATATCTAAAAAAATCAATTTAACTTGAATTCTCGTTATCTTGCAAAACCCTTACCATGAAATATACCATCTCTTATCCATTTCATGAATTCTCTATCAGATAAAGAATTTCTCATACGAATAGAATTTCTTGCATCATTGCCAATTACATATCGCAAATCAGGATCTTCAGATTTCAATGCATGAAGAATTATGGTTGCGACTTGATCGCTCGAAGTCGTACTATTCTTCATAGCTGTCTTTAAGAAGGCAATTCTTGTTTCCATTAATTTATGATAAGGTGATTTAGAATCAATACCCTTGATCCTAAGATTTTGAAAGAAATCAGTTTGGACAACTCCTGGTTCAACTAGTATAACTTTTATTCCAAATTCTTTTAGCTCATATGAAATAGATTCCGAGAATCCTTCTAATGCAAATTTACTCGATACATATGCAGCGTTAAGTGGTACACCAAATCTTCCAACCATAGAACTAATATTTACAATTGTTCCATTCCCTTGTTGCCTCATTATAGGAACTACTGCTTTTATAAGTCTGATTGTTCCAAAAAAATTGGTTTCAAATTGTTCTTTAATATCATCAATTGTAATATCTTCAATAGGACCAAACATGCCATATCCCGCATTATTTACTAAAATATCAATTTTTCCTGAGTCTGAAATAATTTTTTGAATTGCGACTCCAATAGATTCATCGTTGTTTACATCAAGACGTAATATTTTGAGAGGCAATTTTTTTCTATTTATTATTTCTTGAATCCTCTCAGATTTTGATGAATCTCTTACTGAGCCATACGTCATAAAGTTGTTACGTGCTAAAACAAGACACGTTGCATATCCTATTCCAGAAGAACATCCAGTAACCAAGACCGTTTTTTTATCTTTCATAGGCAACGTTATGAGTCATGACTAAAAAATTTTCGCAACAATATAACTCAACCACTCGCACTAAGATAAAATAAATTTAGTAATTTAATTATACTACTAAGGAGCAAAAATAAATATGCAGCTAATACCAAAGTTGGAAATAAAATCTTTAGCTAATATGATTGACTTTTTAAATCAAGAAAAAGTTGGTAGAGTTGCGTCAATTGATGAACAAGGATATCCACAAATAATACCGATGAATTTTGTTTTTGTTAATAATGATATGATTGATACTCTATCAAGTAATAACAATATTGGTGCAGTATATATGCATTCTCATCCATTTGGAGAAAAAATTGAAAACATCAAAAGAAACTCAAAGGTCGGGTTTGAAGTTGATTCCTACGTTTGTTTCTTACCATCATATTACTTTCACCCTACAGATGCTTCACAGGCAGACACACTGTATGTTAGCGTTGTCATTAAAGGAAATGCATCGATTGTTCAGAATAAAGATGAAAAGGCAGAAGCTTTAAACGCCTTGATGAAAAAATATCAAAAAGAAGGAGGCTACGAGTCACTTTCATCCAATATGGTATCAGTTAGGGAAGTCACGGTTTTGAAAGTTGTTCCAGATCAAATCCGAGGCAAGTATAAGATAGGACAACATTGGATACCAAGATATAGGCTAAAAATGGCAAGAAATATTATTCAAAGAGAAGGAGTAAATGATGCCAGAAGAATACTAAAGATCATGGGCATCGAAATCATGGACAATGGAGAGCTTAAAGTAATTAAAGAACCTATCATGTAATATTAAATAATTAATATCAAATTATAGGACAAGAGTTAGAATAAACTCAAGTTTGTAGTGCAAATTTCCGTAATTTATGTAATTCTAGCTTATCAGACTAAAAATATACCGAATCTCCAACGATAATAATCTCTCCATTTCTCATAGCATATTCAAAATGAACTTTATGGAGAACTTTCACTATTGTTTCTATCAAAAATCTAATTATTCTCAGATTGACGGTAAATATATATCTAAAAAAGACGGATAATTAGTTGGATGCATCCAAGTGAAAATGAAGATCCATTTGTTAAGATAGCGAATCTCATAGGTGGAGAAGAGTATCATAAAGTTGCGAGGGCCTTGTTAAATACTGAAGATGCCACCGACGAAGAGATAGCGGGCGCTACAGGTATGCGGATTAATATAATTAGGAAGGTGTTGTATGATATGTTCGGTAAAGCATTAATTACTGGTATCAGAGTTAAGGATGAAAAAAAAGGTTGGTTTGTGTATCGATGGAGAGCAAAAAGAGATCAAGCAGAAAATTTTATCGAAAATCAGAAAAAAAAGATTTTGGATAGACTTCAGAAACGATTGGAATATGAAGAATCATCGGAATTTTACCATTGTGGAAATACAAATTGTCCAAGAATTAAGTTTGATTACGCAATGGAATTATTCTTCAAATGCCCAAATTGCAAAAATTCACTAAACATGGTAAGTAATGAGAACGTTAAAGATGCTCTAAGATACAAAATAGAACAAATAATGCTGGACATTAGTTCAAAAGAAGAAATTTCACCGTAGTTTATAAAATAATACAATTTCATTGTTATTTTGTATTATCGTATTTGATAGTTTCAATTTAATCCCATCAGAGATATTTGCAAATCCCTCCCCTTCAACCAATGTTTTTGCGTCCCTTCCACCAATAACTAAAGGTGATATAGTAACTATTAATTCGTTGATAATGCCTAGTTTTATTACAGACCAGTTTATTTCTCCGCCCCCCTCAACAAGTATTTTTCTAAGACCCATTCTTTCTAATTTTTGGAATAGCTTTCTAATACTTACTTTTCCATTTCCAGTTACTAATACACGGGCACCTTTATTCTCTATTTCTTTAACTTTCTTTGAAGAAGCATTGTGTGTTATGGCTATAATGGTTTGAATTTTCTTTGATGATTTAATGATCCTTGAATCTAATGGAATTCTTGCATTTGAATCGATTATAATTCTTGTAGGATTCTTTGCCCCATTGGTGAAATACCTTACATTTAACATAGGATTATCCTTCAATACTGTTGATATTCCTATCACAATACCATCAACTGATGACCTTAACTTGTGAACACGTACAAAATCCATTTTAGATGAAATTGACGAATCGTTATTTCTAGTAGAAATCTTTCCGTCTATTGACATTGCTGCATTTAAGATTACATACAATTAGAATTCATCCCCGTCTACAAATTTACCATCTATCATAACACTAAGTATTGAGTTTGCATTTGCTCTATGTACAATAGAAGTATGAGGATCATGCATTGGTGAAATATCCAAATTATTCTTGGCGATAAACATCATATCTGCAGACATACCAGCCATGATAGCACCAGAATTAATCCCAAGTATTTTCCCTCCATTGACGGTAGCCATTTTCAAGATCTCTCTTGCAGAAATTGGTCTATGTTCAATTGTTCTCGTCAATTTCCAGATATAATCTAATTCTCGAAACATGTCTGGAGAATTTATCATAATATTGTCCGTTCCAATACCAATACAACATCCATAGCTTAGCATCCTTGCAATTCTCGGTACGCCTACTACCAGTGTACCATTTGCCCTTGGACAAACAACGATACCTATTTTCTTCTTTGCAACAAGCTCGATATCGACATCGGAAGCATTTGTTAAATGAACTATAAAATTTGGTAAAAGGTTTGCGATTATTCTTTGCACTTCGCTTTTCCCCGTTATGGTAATTGATTTTTTTTCTGTTTCAAACGATTCAGAAGCATGAATTCCTATCAAGAATTTTTTTTTCAAAGATTTTCTCTGAGTGACTTGTCTATATTCTTTCAATGAATTATCTGTATTCTCATTTGCTCCACTAATACCTAGGCCATCAGCGAAAAGTAGAATGTTAGAAATCAATTCTAAAACATCTGGTGGAAATTTTCGATTTTCATAAAAATCTCGCGATATATCATAGTAGTATTCAGGCCGACCTAAAATGATACTTTTTATTGATAATCCAGATGTCGCTTCTTTAATTTGATCTATTCCTTGTAGTCCGCCTTCTCTAAAATCTGCAAATACTACGATACCATTTCTCGTCATAGATATCGCAGAACTTCTCATAAATTTGATCAGATGTTCTCTCTCACTCTTTTCTAGAATTTTATTTTTGATACCGTGAATTGGATGAATTCTAGATTCAAAGTTTGAATCAACACCTATATCCTTTCCAAAAGAATCCCCTATGTGAGTATGAGCATTAATAAATCCAGGGCATGCAAGTATTCCTTCACCTTCGTAAATGGGCCCGTCATATCTTCCATTATAATCTCCTCCGCCTAGATGTTTGATCCTTCCATTTTCAATAACTATGTATCCTTTATCTATATAATCAAGGTTTTCACCAAAAAATAAACTAATGTTCCTAATTATTAAATCCATTTTATTTCGAATATAGGTTGAATTATTCCTCGCTCTCTTAGATTGCGTATTGTATCTAAGGCTTCTGTAGCGGCCTGAACTGCTTTTCTACCAGTATGTGCAACTCCTATACCACAGTTTAGTTTGATATTTTGACTTTCATAAATTTTACTAGTTATTAAGGAAACTCTATCTTTGGTAAAGTTATTTGAGATTACCATAAAGTTGTCACCCCCAAGAAAAAAAGTCATAGATTTTTGTTCGATAAATAATTCAATAAGATGAGAAAACATTTTCATTATTCTTGTTGTAATTTCATACGGAGAAAGTGT
>JAATVM010000194.1 GCA_014523495.1 Nitrososphaerales archaeon TH1920 | reverse complement strand
TTTTTGAACAGGTTAACGCCTTTGACTGTTACTGTCATCAGAATCCATATTTTTACAAGTAGTTTATTTCAGATCTGTAATACAGATATTGAATTATTGACGCTAGAGCCCACGTCAACCCCACTTTCCACTTGTTGCAGCTGTTTCATGGTTCTCTTTTTCCTATACGAAATTCAGTACCACCAAAGCGATGGGGACCAGAGGTAACTCCAGACCAACTCAATATTTCTTCCCTAATTTTTCTAGTACCAACGATTCAAGACCCTCTTTTATGGAAATCACTCCAAAGTAGTTATGGATGAGTCTCCATTTGGAACGGTACTTCATATACTCTGCCGTATCTGTTAACTATGACTGTTACTCTATAATTAACCGTCTTTTTCTTTCTTATATATGCTGATATTTGTGAAGGGTCCTCTATCTTATTTCCATCAATTTGTTCTATAATGTCTCCTCTTAGCAACCCTGCATTATCTGCTGGACTATATGGCTCGACGTTGACTATTAATGCACCATGTACTATGGGTAACCTGTAAAAGCTAGCTATTCTAGCATTCAATTTTACTGTACTTATACCTAACCACGGTCGTGATACATGTCCATTCTCAACTAAGTCGGTTAGTATCGATTTTACTGTATTAATGGGAACTGCAAACCCGATTCCTTGCCCATATGGAATTTTTGCTGTATTTATTGCTACTACTTCGCCCTTTGTGTTAATTAGTGGACCGCCTGAATTTCCGGGATTTATTGCAGCATCGGTTTGTACTAATTCTAGGATTCCATTTTCGAATTGTACGTTTCTATTCAATGAACTGATAATCCCAGCAGTTACAGTTGGTCCCCCTGTTAGTCCAAAGGGATTGCCCAAAGCCATAACTATTTGTCCAACCTTAAGCTCTTCAGAGTTTCCCAAATTCGCGGGTTGAAATTTAACCTCATCATTATTGTATATCTCAAGAGGTTTGGCCCTAACTACAGCTAGATCAGTTTCTTCGTCTGTTCCTACAACTTTTGCATTTACCTGTTTCGAATTGTCAAGAGTTACTCTTAGTCTATCGGTTCCATCTATCACATGATTGTTTGTGAGTATATGTCCTCTATTATCAATGATGATACCTGATCCAACACCTTGTACTGGAAATACCCTGAATAGCTGGTCTTGCATCATTCTAACACTGGCAATGTTAACTACACTCTTACTGACTTTTTCCACTGCATTTACAATAGATTCTTCCGACAATGGTATCAATTTAGAATCACATCCTGATTCAAAATATCGGTCATACGATATAATATTTAGACATTTACCTATTTATATATATCGTATAACCAATACGTAATGTAGTCTGAGCAATATCTTCCTTCATCGAAAGTTACAAGCCATATACCTGTAGGTTAAAGTTCCTTCATGAAATACCAAAAGGATAAAACCTATTACACTATGAATTCAGTAAAATTAGGTATTGAATTTAGCAACATTGGATGCTTATTGTAGTAAAATCAGGTATTTTTAAAAGAATGGTATTGTTATCAATATTCTTTATCTATTGATATTAGAATCAAAACAAAAGTGGGGAAGGAGTTTTATTTCACCTTCAAATTATTGATGTTATGACAAGTGGGATTTGTCCGTCATTGACTTGTTTTGTTTTCACGACTCATATCCATCTTTGTCTTGTTACCCATATGAGACATCATCTTGACAATATCTGCTTTAGGCGGGATGATACCATATATTGGTGTATCACCAAAGTGGTTGTCAGTTTTAGTTGCGTCTAATGATAATCCAATTACGTGATTGTCCATTACTTTGATTTCAATTGGTACTTCTTTAACAGGCCCCTCCCTCATTGTTATCGTGACTGTTCCTTTATACGAAGTCGTATTGTCTTGACTGTTGATGTCACTCAGTGAAAAGTTAGATATTGTATGTTTATGCATTGCCGATCCATTCAACATGACCATGTTGATCCATGAATCAAACTTTGCAGGATTTGTCTGATTGAAACTATCTTTTGTCTTATTAATAATGTTAGTAACCCAATGTCCAGAAAGAATCCATGCAGGTTCCCCTTCTTTGTTATTTTGGATGCTTGAGATAGGTCCAAAAATCCAACCTTTGTGATCTTCCCAATTTTTTGAGTATGCCTCACTTACATTTACAGGCGTTATGGCTACTGTTATGCCTACCATTACAACTACCAGAGTAGTAAATAGAAGGACAGATTTTCGAAAGGAATATTTGCTTAACATTTAGAATATGTAAACTCGGAAATTATTAAAACCTACCGGAACAAGAATATCCCAAATTTATTTAGAATTTGATCAATCTCGTGCTGATATTCAAAATTCTTTATTTCTAGAATTTCTTACTTTTAATTTCTCCACAAAACATCCACACTATCAACTCTCCATGATTGGTTAACAAAGGATTTAGATATATCTACAAAATTTTTTGATTTCAAATAAGACAATATTCCCGTCCACGCTATTTGTACTCCATTGTCACCTGCAAATGAAACTGGACATGAATTGAACTTTACTTTATGTCTGAAACATGCCAATTTGAGCATATCGGAAAGTTTTTTGTTGGCAGATACACCGCCAACTACTAGCAGTTCTTTTTTTTCGGTAGCAGAAAGTGCTCTCTCAACTGCTTCTGTTATCATAGCAAAGGCGGTCTCTTGAATTGAATAACATATGTCTTCATTCGAATATTTATTAGTAGAAATCAATCTCTTAGCAGCAGATAGTAACCCAGAGAAGGTAACATCATTACCCTTTATTGAATACGGTAACGAGATATAATTATTAGATGATTTAGTTGCTAAACTTTCTATCTCTGAACCACATGGTGAAGCTAATCCCAGGTATCTGCCAAATTGATCAAGAAGTTGTCCTAATGTGATATCAAGTGTTTCTCCTATAACACGCCATCTTTTGCTATTAAATACTAGTATCATAGTATGGCCTCCTGAGACTAAAAGGACTAAAGAATCCTGACCACCAGTTAGACTCATTCCAAGTTCAATATGACCTAATGCATGATTGATTGGGATTAATTTTATATCATAAAATGATGATATAGAACGCGCAATAACAGCTCCAATCCGCAAACAGGGACCAAGACCGGGACCGGCAGAATAAGCTACAATGTCCAGATCCTTGTATTTAATTTTAGATGATGCTAAGGATTGTTTCAGTACTTCTATTGCGACTGATGCATGATGACGAGCTGCTTCCCTTGGATGGATCCCCGAGCCATCAGGAGCTTTGAAAGTATCTCTAACATCAGAAAGAATATTAGGAAATTTTTCATGAGCGGAGAATTTTATTACAGAACAAGCAAAAGTATGGGCTGTACTTTCTATCCCAAGACAAAACATTACTATCACTTCCTGCTTGTTGCAGAGACAATTTTAATTACGTCATTGTTTTTTAATTTATAATCAGCGCCCAATCTCTTTTTTGTTCTAACATCAATGGCAAAAAGGAAACCTTTTCCCAGTTCCTGGTGTATAACATTTGCTAAATCCTTTGCTGTTGATTCTTCATTTAGTAAATAAGCTTCTGGAAGAATGTTCCCTTTTTTGTCGGTCAGCTTTGATTCATCTTCAACAGGATAGACCACTTTTTTCCTTAATAAATCAAAACAAGCGACGTTTAATGTCTCTTGAACGCCTGTTGAACCATGTTTTTTTATAAAATTAGAAACAATTTGAAGTGCATGCTTTTGTTTGTCGCTTAATTGCACATTTCCTTTACTTTCAAATGAATCGTCTCCTGGAAGATAATGCACAAACCCATTTTTTACAGCTTTTCGTAATAACATTTCAAATTCGGATGTACAAGGTATTACATGAGTGTATTTTTCCATAATTTTTTCCAGGTAATTTTGAGATGTTAAAACATCTGCCTTGTTTGCTGCAATAACTACAGGTTTTACAATTCTTCTTGTATCTTTACAAAACTCAAATATTTCTTGTTCTGTCCAAGATCGAATTTTCTTATTATGCAGATTCAATTTATTGAGAACTTTATCTATGGCTGATTCTGTGACTCCAAATCCTGATAATCTTTTTTTTAATATTTGATTTGTATTTAGCCCTGATGAATCAAGTTCTCTTATATTGTCCCAATCCCTTTTAATAATTGATACAAGCCATAAGTCAAATTCTTCTTCTACAAATCTTATGTCTTCAAGTGGATCGCCTGTACCTGGCGCCAATGGTCTTCCGTCAGAATCAGTCGAGCCTGAAACATCAATAACGTGTATTAAGGCGTCGGCTTGCCTTGCATCGTCTAAGAATTTATTTCCAAGTCCTTTTCCTTCATGAGCTCCTGGTACTAGACCAGCAACATCAATTATTTGAATTGGTACAAACCTTATTCCATCAATGCATATGGAATGAACTGGATTATCCTTAACTCGAAATTCTGTGCACACACATTTTATTCTCACGTGGCAAACTCCAAGGTTAGGCTTAACCGTTGTAAACGGATAATTTGCAATGTTCACAATATTATCAGTTGAGGCAGAAAAAAAAGTAGACTTGCCTACATTTGCCTTACCAATTAACCCTATGAGCACCTAGTACGTTTATTATAGTTCATAATTTAAATTATGTTTTCACATAATAATTATTCCCGCACTTAAGAAAACAAAAACAAAAAATAAAGAAACGAACATGTCTAATCATACTATTATTTAAAACTCTTTTGTATGAAGTTCACTCTTTCATTAGTTAATACAGTTCCAAAAATGGAAATTTAGCCCCTCTAAGATTACGAGTATATGGTCGGGATAAAAAATAAATGATTAGAATGGAAGAAATTAAAAATGATTCAAAATATTCAAGCAACTAAATTGGTCTTGACGAATTATTTCCCTGAATCCTGGATAAGATAACACGTTCAGTTTAGGAAACCAAATTAAGTTTAGAGTTTGTAAGATCTATTTGAATGCTAGTTCTTTCTTAAGGTTAATAACTTCCTTCAAATAATTTCTGAGCTCATTTTCATCAAATTTAAATGACTCTTCCTTGGAAATTTTGGCGATCTCTTTCTTCCAAAATTAATTTTCATTGATTCTATTTATCGGCTTT
>JAATVM010000021.1 GCA_014523495.1 Nitrososphaerales archaeon TH1920 | reverse complement strand
TTTACACGATCTTATTATAGAAGTGAATACCCAGTTGGATTCATGCGAAGTCCAAAAAAAATATCCTTCCTAAATAGTCATCGTCTTTTTCCATTAACTCTCGTAAACTCTCAATTAGTCTATGAATACCAAAATTCCCTTACAAAACTGCCGCGCTAAATCATTTCTATTTTGGAGTTTATTGGAGTTTTAATTCGTTTTGTGGCAAATGTGCCGCTTCAGTGTTTATTTTGGTTTTTTGTCTAGTCCCAGCCGACCTCGTATGGATCTTCAATACTTTGATCATTGCTGTCGTAATAAATTACACTTGCAACTGCATTTGCAGCCTCATCATAACTATTATGATTGTTATTGCCACTGAACAGGGCATGCACATAAACGTGTTCTGCTGGATTAATAAGACCTGTCTGGGGTACAAGGACACAACTTACTGAAGCAATCAAGAGAGCAATCGACATTAGTTTCTTCTTTGTGTTCATTGCAATAATGTTTTAAAACATTATATTTAACTCGTGGCTCATTATTTTATTGCTGAATTTACTCATTATTTTTGTAATAAATAATTTATATATCAATCTCTTGTCCAGATCAATAAGAAAAGTGTAGATTTTAGATAACCAAAGACTTGCAATTAATATCAGAGGATTTTGCTTTCGGTAAATTATTTCACCAGACCATTCAAAAATTCTACTGAGGCAATATTCGAAATACCTTACCCTGTCCTATAGATACTACGTACAAGTAACCATCCGGACCTACTGTAAGATCGGTAATACCTCCAAATCCATCACCAAATACTATATCTTCCGCTCCAAGATTGACCGGATTCTCAATAATTTTTCCTGCAAGGATCTCAGGAAGTACAACATCGTTCCTTTCATTGTTTAATTTAAAGTGGTATATCCGTCCGTTGTGAGCGTCGCCAACAAAGATGTCATTTCTATATTGGGTTCCCAATTTGTCGGAATCTAAAAATACTATTGACGTCAGTCCTGTACTTTTACCCCAAACTACTTTAGGCTCGTCATATTTCCCCTTACCATCAAATGTTACCAGTTTGTCGATATCAAATTTTTGTTCCGATGATGAAAAACCGTAGATCTCATGCCAACCACTATTGAATCCGGGGTTTACTAGGTTTATCTCATCTCCTTCATGTGGTCCGTTCTCCGTATCCCACAAGGAACCCGTTATAGGATCAAAATCCAATCCAAAACTGTTCCTGATGCCGTACGCATAATACAATCGTAATGGCATAGCATCTCCCAATATCCCTTCTCCAACAGGATTGCCGTCTTGCGTTATCCTTAGAATACCACTACGTCCATCAGCAAGTATTCCAGCAGCAAAGTTTTGAGTCTGTGTTGCAGGATAAGACGGGTTAAACGAGCTGTCTATATCTCCGACTGGTGTGTAGATGTTCTGGTCAGGACCAATCTCTATTGCTCCTCCATTATGTCTTGGACCTGGAGTAGCAGGTAAATCCAAAAGAAGTACAGGGTTTACAAGATTATCATCAACTAATTCATACCTATAAAGTCGATTCCCTTCTGGTGGTTTACCTTTGCGATCGTCAGAATCTTGACCATCTATTTCAGTAAAGTAGAGAAATACGTACGTTGTCGAATCATTTTTTGAAATTGCAATACCACACAATCCTCTTTCAACAGAATTTGCTACATTGACATCTAGTAGCGGTTGATCTGAAACTCCCCCATTTACAACCCGGATTACGGTCCCCTTATCTTTTTCCAGAACAAGAAAGTCATCATGCCCCAAAAAAGCCATAGTTGTAGGTGTATCTAGTCCTTGTGCTACAACCTCTGCTTTTAGATTAGGATCAGAAACATAGGGTTCGTTTTGACTCTTGTCAAAGGGTCGTTCTCTAATTGTTACTTGACCATGAATATGAATAGAAAAAAGAGGAGAATTACTCAGACAAATAATGATCAAGACAAAAATAATAGATATTTTCATGATGAATTGAAAGGACATGTCGATTTCTCGTCTCATAGCAAGACATGTCCTATATTAATTGTCGTCTTAAGTTGCACTAGTGAAAGCCTTATTATGTTTTTTGACTGTGATATTTGTGATTGATCCGATGGATGTTAATAATTCGAAAAGCGCCATCAAAATTTGCTGGTAAGAAATTAAGGCTAACTGTAATAATAGTTGTAGTTGCAATAATTATATTCACTATCTGGTTGTTTTTTATCTCTGTTGAAAACAATCCTTATTATGATAATGACATGTTGCCACCAAACTGTTATTCATTAAATGGAAAGGAGGTGTGTCCGAACCCGTAAAAATCAGTTTTTTGTTAAAATTCGAGATCAAGGAAAAATAAAATAATTTAAGTTATGAAGTTTTCATCTTCTTATGCAACAAAGAAGATTGACGGAAAATGAATATGTCAAAATAACAAAATTATTATCCTCAGCCGTTAAAGATAAACATCAAGCACTTCCAGAAGATCTTCAAAGAGCAAGCGTTCTCTTTTATAGTGTGAACCAACTTGGTTTTGCACTGGTTGACTTTTTTTACTTCATAAATTGGGACTATTGTACCGCAATCATGACATTGTTTCCATAGGTCCTGATCACTTGGCAAAGGTTGAGCTGGTAAGTATATCCTTTCTTTTAGGATAGATAAAAAACATTATTTCTTACATCTAGGACAATAACTAATTGGCTCTTCTTCATCTTCAGTGTCTATTATTCCAAACGTCTTCTTTTTCCTAATTTGTCTCATTTTTTAAAACACTTAACACAATACTTTTCCACTAGTTGAGCACCATCTACATCATAACTTACTATTTTGGTTGGAGTTTCATCAGACGTCCAGCATACTCCACCACAACACTGCTTTATTGCATCGTACCTTCTTCTTGGAGATAATTTTTCAGATAATTTTATCCATATCTATAAATTATACGAACGAATATTTTGATCATATTCAGTCCTTGCAAAGTAACAAAATGAAAAATCCCGGCATTATCATAATTTCATTAATAGTTATTCTATTTATGATTATGTCCAATCTTTCAAATGATTATGCCTTTCTACCGAAAGTGGTTGCAACACCGGTCGGAATGACGGGAGATGACAATAAAGTAGTAATTTTAAATTTTGATGATGGCCGAAAGAGTCAATATACAAACGCCAAACCAATTCTTGACAAGTATGGATTTAAGGCCACTTTCTATGTTGTATGCACCTATATAGGAGCCAAAGAGGGATACATGAATTGGCAAGAGGTAGAGACACTGCATAGAGAGGGACATGATATAGCCTCGCATGGCATGCACCATATTCACCTTGATAAATTGCCAAAGAAAGAGATTCAATTTGAGTTAAGCGGGTCAAAGAAATGTCTTCAAGACCATGGGATAAATGCTAAAAGCTTTGCATATCCATTTGATAGTGGCTCTGACGACAAGACTGTAATTAATATTGTAGCCAAGTACTATGAGATAGCCAGAACAGGCAATGACGCACTTGCTTTCCTAAGATGCGATAATCCCCAAGTGCAGCCTACTCAAACTGACTGTAGAACATATACAGATAAGGATGGTCTAACTTATGCCAATAGATACACAGTCAGAGCTTGGAGTCAAGATGCAACAAGAAATGAGAATTTTTACAGCGACACTGTGATGCTTGATAAATTCATCAAAATTGTGAACAGCCAAACAAAATACAATAATGATGGAACAATAAGGGCAATCCCCATAATCGTCTATCATAAGGTCGGGGAAAGTGGAGGGACATACGATACTAGCTTAAAATTGTTTGAGGCTCAAATGAAATATCTACATGAAAATGATTTTATGGTGTTAACTATGGCAGATCTTGCATACAATGATAAGAGTAATTATTTCTCCGTAAAAGAATTCCAGCCAGAAACAATGACGGTCGTAAAGTCGACACCTAATTTTACGGAGGTACCACTAAAACCAGTCTCAACCACCGGATCTAATGTTACTGCCCCAACTGAAGTGCCAACAATAAACGCTACAACTAATGTTACTGGCCCCTTGGTATCTCTACTAAGAAATCACACTCT
>JAATVM010000193.1 GCA_014523495.1 Nitrososphaerales archaeon TH1920 | reverse complement strand
TGACAATCGGTGAGACTCAAGAATTTTATAACTTCATGAACTATAATATTATAAATTTATATCGGGTTCAGTGGAACTGATAATCCTAGCACTCCAATTTTGGAACCTACTGCTTTGTACATTAGAGTTTTTTAACTGTTGGAGATTTTATTAACTACAACCATAACTTCTAGGAGTAAAGTCTTGCTAGCGTTCGGTGTCGCTGTCACCATTGCGATAATTGTTACGGGCGCCAAGATTGTCAATACTGAAGTAAGTGGTTTCATTATCCGAATTGGTAATCTTTTATGATAACTTAATTTGGTAAAATAAAAAAATATAGACTTTTAATTATTTCTAAGTTTAAATAATTTCCTCAAATAGGAAGAAACTACATTGTCAGAAATCTTATACACATGTATATTAGGAATATTTTTTTCAAGAATCTTATTATCCCTGTAAATAAGCAGTTTGTATTGCCGGAATGCAAACAACCTAAAGTCATCACTATCTAGGACAGTTTCTATTGCTTCTCGCTTCTTGTCATCATGATCTTTAACAAATTTTGGAAACTCTGATTGGGAATAATTATTAGAAGATTGCTTTGTGACCATGTAGTCATTAAGTACCGATATGAAGTAATTAAGTTTGGTTTCATTATCTAATTCATAATTGAATTCATCAGTGCTGATTGAACTTAATTTCTTTAACATTTCTTTGTTATTGTATTGTGATGTCTCTTTCATCCTAATTGATTTATTATTTTACTAATAAATAAGAATGCTAATTTAAATAATTACAGTCATTTATTTTTTGAAAATGTTGTAAATTTTATTCGGGTTCGGTGGGATTCGGACAGTGCATGTATTCGGGTCCCGTAACATATTATTTAGTTTTTCTCCAAAGTCATTAGTCTAGCCTTTTGAGCTAGTCAAACAGCCTCTGCCCAAGCCGTCCTAGGTTTCCTTTTTATTATCCTTTTTCTCCAAGGTTACCTCAAGCAATCCATTTAAAAAAGTGGATTTCAATAATTTGGTATCTGCTTCAGCCGGTAATTGGATGATTTCATAGTATCTTCTTTTATCATTCTCAGCATTTATCTCTAGTTCGTTATCATAGGCATTAATTTTGATTCTCTCTTGAGAAATGCCTGGAAGTTCTGTTATTGTCTTTACTTCTTTAGCTGTTGTTATTACTTCACACAATAGCTGTCTTTCCACAATACCATTAGATTCCTCGGTCTGCCTCTCCAACTGCTCAGACATTTGATTTAATATCCAAGCGACGTCACCTTTCCTGACAAGGTATCCATTCTCGTATAAAAATTACTTAATTCTCTCGACTGCCTCGCCTTGCACTCTATTCTATCTTCTATATTATATTTATCACTTTGATAGTAATGTCTTGTAATTTGTTGTTAACAATTTAATTATACAGTATAATCTGATACTTTCATTCAAGAAACATTTATCTTTTCTATGAAGCCGGACATCTCAACACCCTGGGGATAAGCACAAATAGTTCAGTAAATATAATGCTTCATGCAATTTTGCAAACTAAAACATGATACCAAATTAACCTTATTAGTCACACTCATAACTATTGCTATCCTCAGTTTTTCATTGGGCCAAGATCCATATGCACACTCCCAATCTTCCAAACCCAATTCGACCGCAAATGCAACAGCCTCTGGAGTTGACCTAATAAACACTCATCCCTCGCCAGTAAATTTAAAGGCTGGCAGCAAATTTGAAATATTATCAACAGTAGTTAATAATTCACCAGACACGATACTGTTACCTGCTGGGCTTTGCGATTCACCTTTAACAGCGTTTTTTAAGTCTAATAATGTGGTTATAAGACATACCCAAGGCTGCACCGCGACATCACCCCCATTCGAACTAAACCCAGGACAAGAGGTTACAGTAGCCGGTCCAGTTTCTGGCACAATATATCAAGCAATCAAGGCTGGAAAAACTCCAGCGACTGCCACTGTTTATTACCTAACAGAGAATGGACAGCCCGGTAACGTTACGAAACCATTTGTATTCACAATAAATTAATCGAATGCTCGTAATCTAGTGCCTTCAGTGGTAAACGCTGGAATTACTATGAATTAAGGGATAGCAAAATGAAAAAATTATTTGTAATGATAGGAGCAATCCTCGCATAGGAGCAACACAGGAGTAGGGCAGACAAAAAGTATGGGCGTTAGTATTAAGCATATTGTTATCATTATTACCTGATACTTTCCTAATTGTAATAGTTTGCTGAAGAATCTGCAAATTCAGAGAGCTGGTGTAGTTGCATTGATGGAGGATTAACAAAAGAAAATTATATCAATAGCATGGAGCTGGCAGGATTTCATGATATAGAGATTTTAAGTGAACAACCGTATACAGATGAGCAAAAAACAAATGGAAGAAAAATTACAAGTTTCATTATTCGAGCAATAACAAGAGAATAATATACCATAATAGTTGAGGTCCGAATGCGGCGGTATCCAGAGTGTTAACACTCGAATGTAGGGATTCTATTTACAGTAACTAGTGGATATTGTATAAATTTTTCTCCTTCTAGGGTTTCAATCGCTTTACCAATCCACGTATAGATGTTATTTTGAATAACAATCTTGAAGAATCATGAAATACAAGTGTGAATAACTATACCAAAAAGTCTATTTTCAACCGTATATATGGGGTATCGAAATCAACTTTTTGTAACCTAAAATACGAATTTGTTAGTAACTCGACAAATCTGATTTATTTTATGCCTGATAACCTTGTAATCACACTCACCGCAGAGAGTCTTACCCGGGTTTGAAGGGAATTTCCTGCCCACTATTGAAGAAATCAGATTCTTAATTTCACCCGTCATCTCCTCGAGTTTTGTCTGTGTAATGTCCTTCACCAAAGTCAAAGTCCTCGGCTCCCATGGTATTCAGAGACGCCATAGAAGCTGCATCGATGAGCCTGTTAGCCATCTCAATTGAGGTCGCATTATCGTGAAGTGCCACGTTTGATGGCTGTTTGGGAACGATACTGGTAATATTTTTGGGTAAGTTCGTTAATGTTGCGTGAGCATTCAGTGAAGCGAATGAAGCTGCATCGATGAGCCTGTTAGCCATCTCAATTGAGGTCGCATTATCGTGAAGTGCCACGTTTGATGGCTGTTTGGGAACGATACTGGTAATATTTTTGGGTAAGTTCGTTAATG
>JAATVM010000192.1 GCA_014523495.1 Nitrososphaerales archaeon TH1920 | reverse complement strand
GTAAATACACCGTTAACCTGAGTTCTTACTACATTGTTCCATTCACCAATGTAAAGTGGAATACCAGTCAATTCACGAGTTTTTAAGAAAATGTCAAATCTTTCTTTTTGGTATTGATCTCTGTCTGGAACTCCATAAACACTTATTTTAAACAGTACATTTTCTTTATTTGAAGGGGCCATCTTGGCAAGATTTTCTGGAGTCAAATTTATTGGTCCATCAAGGTCTACAGGTACATTCATACTATAAACAATTGTTTTTTGAGTTAATGGTCTTAGTGAATCAGTCATAAATGAATTAAAGCTTCCAATCTTGGCCCATTGATCTACGCTCTCTACATGAGGTTCGCTAAGGATTTCATATCCCTCAGTACTGGTATGGTTATCCACTCTGGTAACTACTTTTTTTTCAAAGTCGGAGAGCAACTTCCATGCATCATTTCCTTGACCATCCTTAACAGATCTATCCCAAAAATTGGACCACCATAGCTTTGCCGTTGGTTCTCCTTCTTTTCCACCAGCATTCATTGGATATTGTTGTGAATTATTTTCAAACAGAGATGATGGAAAACCTGTTCCCCTCTTTTCTAGCCAGGAAGAAGTATGCCATTGGTGATTATCATATATTACTTTTATACCATATTTGTCTGCTGCATTTGCTACTAGATCTAATTCTTTCATAAATGCGTCAGGATTTTTCTCGTATGCTTCCCAATAGTATAAGAACCTTACATGATTTAGTCCTGCTTCTTTTATGAGCTTAAAACTTTCATCAAAATAATTCGGTGGAGGTAATGGCGTACTTTCTCTAACTTGTTTTTGATTTACATTTCCACCCTTCATCACGGCACCAACTAGGGTATTATCAAGGGCAGATGACTGTCCAAAAACAGCAACTACCCCATTAGTCATTAACAAGACCATGACAAAAGTTAAACCAAATAAGATTGATTTTGTGTGCTTAGAATTACCCATGGCAAATATAACCAAATTTAGTTTATATATATATTATGAATTGTCCTTCCTCCCATATTTCTTAAGCATTAACCAAAGCATTTTGTGGTCAGATATAGTCCTAAAGTTATTATTTGGGAACATAGTTATATGTTAAAAAATACATATCTGTAAATTACTTGGCGATGATAAGTAATAAAATGCCAGTCATGATAGGTGATCATCATTGAAGCGGATTGTTTTAGCTCTTGGATTGATAACTTTATTGATAGGGGTAACGATAATTTCAATTTCTTCAATACGTGTTCCAGATCCTCTTCACTCTACTAGTACTGTATTTAAGGGGAAAATAAGTAATGAAAGTAAACCCATCCTAGTCCTGGAAGATGTACAAAAAGGAAAAAACATATCTTTATCGATAACTCTGCAGAATTCTTTAGACCTACTTAATGTGAGGATATTAAATCCAAAAGGAACATTATTGATTGATCAGAATTCTTCACAAGCATTCTTTACTACAATCATCCCAACAATCAGTGGAAATTATTCAGCAGTACTAACTAATCTCAAGAATGAGGATATTTACACAAATAGTATGTTTGCAAGTTCGGTCCTCTTTGATAATAATAAAAATCCAAAAATTGAAATTTACACTATATTGGTTGGAGTGATTATTTTGCTCATTGGTATCGCTACATGTATTTTTTGGATAATTTTAGAATTCTTTGAGAGATTAAGAGTGAGAACAAGATACAAACAGGTACCTTGAAATTGATTTAGTTTTCTTACACTGCACACATTTTATTTAACATCAAGTGAATTCTAACGAGAGTTCTGAAATCAACAAATATTTTTAGTATTAACTGTTATCAAAATCTGTTAGATGTTCTTACCATTAGCTGCTTGAATGTGCTCGGTCAATTTTGTTAAGAGCAATTTATTAACCTTTTCACCGTCAATTTTACCTCTTAGGATTGCCATACATCTACCCATTAAAAGTCCAATTGCATCAAATCCTTTTTGAGAAATTATCATTTTGTTTTCAGTTATTATCTTGCTTATGGTCTCATCAACAAATTCTTCGGTTATGCTTTCAGTTCCAAGTGATTTTATGACTTCATCAACTTCGTTGACTTCTCTCTTTAGTATTTTTTCTAGTATTATAGGAATTGATTCTTTAGATATTCTAGAATTATTTAGATGCATAAACAGGTAAAATAACAACTCATCAGTAAGGATTGAACTATCATATCCTTGTCTCTCCAAACTAACTAAATCCTCAGTCAGTTTAGATACTATGAAAGACGGACTGAGTGAGGTCTGTGAGACTATCTTTTCAAAAAGAGAAAAATAGCGAGAATCAAAAATATTTTCTGCCAACGTCTTGTTAATCCCGTATTTTTTGCTTATTTGTTCTATAACTACGTTCCATGGTTGAGGAATATTTTTGAATAATTCCTTTAATTTATCATTATCTATTGAAATATAGGGAATATCCGTTTCAGGATACATTCTTGAAGACCCTGGTCTGGGTCTGCTAAATACTGTAATACCGTCTAATCTAACAGAACGTGTTTCAGCAGCAACGCCTGAAAAAGATT
>JAATVM010000191.1 GCA_014523495.1 Nitrososphaerales archaeon TH1920 | reverse complement strand
TTCTTCTGGGGGTTTAGAATTACTAAAGATGATTGCAATATCTAGGATAGTTTTTTCTGGACTTATCGATCATCTTCAATCATCATGGCTTACTAATGGTGTAGGAATGGCTCAACTTGCATTAACGTACGGTGCAGATGATTTTGGAGGGACCTTAATTGGCGAAGAAGTGGTTAGTGCAACGGGAGCAAGGTCAACAGAATTAACGTCAGATAAAATTATTACCGCGATTAAGCAAATTGGGTTCATGGCCCATGAACGTAATAATTTCTATGAGACCATTAGAATTCATTAGCTAAAGCAAGAAGTATGATTCTAATGTAAGGTATAGGTCTACAATAGACCACAAGATTAAGAAAATCATATTAAAAGTAAGGCAGAAGACGGAAATGCTATAATTTTTTTAAAATAATGCTAATTTTTATTGGATTTCTTTCATTTGGAGTTGAATATCAAACAAGTACCTTTAAATGTCTATTATGAGAAAAATTGTTAACATGCCTACTGGCATTGATGATCTTGCTATATACGTTCCAAAACTGTACTTAGATTACAAAGATTTTGCTCAAGCACGAGGAATCGATCCTCAAAAGCTGGAACATGGGATAGGGATAAAAAAGATGGCCTTGGTAGACACGAATCAGGATTCAGCATGTATGGCATCAAATGCCTGTCTTGAGCTAATGAAGAAGAATAATTTGCATCCAAATGATATTGGTAGATTGTACGTAGCAACCGAATCAAGTCTTGACGAATCAAAAGCATTAAACTCATTTGTTGTGGGTATGTTGGAACAAGTCTACGGTGATGGTTCATTTGAACATGCGGGAGGAATTGAATGCAAATTTGCTTGTGTTAGTGGCTCTTATGCAATTTATGATAACACGAATTGGATTAGAGCCGAAGAAAATAATGAAAAGGCTGCTATCGTAGTGGTAAGTGACATAGCTAAATACGATGTTGGCTCGGCTGGGGAATATACACAGGGTGCAGGAGCAGTAGCGCTTTTGATCAAGGAAGATCCAAGGTTGCTAGCATTGGACCCTAAAGTTACATCAACAATAATCAAGAATGAGTATGATTTTTACAGGCCATTTGGGAAGGAGACACCCCTTGTAAATGGGCTATATTCCAATTTATTATATTTAATACAGGTTAGAAAGGCTTTCGATAGTTACAAAGAAAAGGCAATGAGAACAGGATTGGTTCACATTAAGGACGGAGAATCCATAACAGATTACATAGATTTGTTCACAGTACATTTACCATATAGAAGAATGGGAGAAAAGGCATTAGCCTATCTGTTAAGGCACGAATGGAGAACACTTCCACGATGGCAACATGTTATCAAAGAGATAGGTTTTCATGAACCTGTTCCAAACGATAGTCGCGGCACTATAGAATCTATTTTAGCAGATAAAGAATTCATGAAGGCAGATGAGCAATTCAGAAAAGCATTCATGCAAACCTCGTTCTACAATGAGGTGTATGAGAAAAAAATGGCAAGCTGTCTTGAAGGTTCTAATATTATCGGAAATTTGTATACGGCATCCATGTATATGGGATTTAGGAGTTTACTTGAATACGAATATAAAAAACATCATGAAATAGAAGGCAACAGGGTTGGATTTGCATCTTATGGTAGTGGTAGTAGTGCAATGGTTTTCAGTGGAGTTATTCAAGCGGATTATAAGGAAATAGTAAAGGACATGAATCTTGAAGAAGAGATTGGATCTCGTAAGAAATTGTCTATGGAAGAGTATCAAATTTTGCGAGAAAATCAAAGAAATTTGAATGATTCTTATGCAAGAGCTAAAAATGAGTTTATTTTGGTCAAGATTGGTGGCACTACAGCAGATAAAGCTGGATTTAGAGAATATTGCTACTGTAGTTAGGGGACAACCTTAAAAATCATCTTTTCTTTCTTTAAAAAATCTAAGAGTTTTCTTGAATGTTTCTCATTTTCCAGTTCTAGACTCAGGTATACTCCAGCAGAGCCAGCTGCAACATTGGAGCTCAGGCGATCATGTTCAACCTGCACAATATTGACACTGAGCTCGGCTATCTTATCGACAACACCTTTTAGGGCACCTGGCTTATCAGGTAATTGGATAAATATTTTAACTAATCTTCCCATCTGCATTAATCCTTTAGCTACTATTTGGCCTAATAGATACATGTCAATATTGCCCCCAGAAAGGATAGAAATTATATTCTGGTTACTTTTCATTTTACCAGATGAAAGAACATAAGCTAGACTTGCTGCCCCGGCAGGTTCAACTACAACCTTTTCTCTTTCCATAAGCAAAAACATAGTCTCTACAATAGAGACATCATCTATAGTAACAACGTCATCCAAATATTTTGAACATATTTCAAATGTAAGGTCTCCTGGAGATTTAACTGAAATACCATCAGCAATTGAGAATCCACCATTAATATGACATGGCTTTCCCTGCTCTAGTGATTTTTTCATTGTAGGAAATTGTTTGGATTCGACTCCTATAATCTTGACATTAGGTCTCCTAGTTTTAATGGCAATAGATACTCCTGATGCAAGTCCACCCCCTCCAAGCGGTAAATAGATCTTATCAATATCTTTCAAATCTTCCAGTAATTCCAAACCAATAGTGCCCTGTCCTGCTATGACAATGGGATCATCAAATGCATGGATAATTGAATATCCGTTTTCCCTTGACATTGAATCAGCAATTTTCCACGATTCATCATATGTCTCTCCGGAAAGAATTACATTTGCTCCATAAAAGCGCGTTGCGGCAACTTTTGCAGGGGATGCATTTTTTGGCATTACAATAGTGCATCTGATTTTTCTCTTGTGTGCAGCATAAGCAACTCCCTGTGCATGATTACCTGCTGAGGCTGCAATAACACCAGATTTGCATTGGTCGTTTGTAAGTGAATTTATTTTTGTATACGCTCCTCTAACCTTAAAAGAACCTGTTTTTTGAAATAGTTCAAGTTTTAAGAAAATGTTTGTTCCTGCAGAAGTTGAAAACGTGTTTGATTTTAATAATGGCGTTTTTCTGACTACATCCTTGTCCATTAGTTTCTGGGCCCTAAATAAATCATCTATTGAAGGGATATTGTCCCTCACATACATCTTGCTAAGATTGTTCAATCAATTAACCTTATTTAACCAATATTATGAATTTTGTTTTATTGCGCTATAAATCGAGTAATCTATGGGTGTTGTTTGTTCAATACTGAGTTAATTTCTTTAAAAAGTTCAAATATTCTTTCCTTTGTGTGTGATTTCATCTGGGCAAAATTCACTGATTTGTTTGATCTTTTTCCTTTCCTATCAATTTTAGTTTCTATATCAAAGTATACTATGATGCCCTCTTCTCCCTGCATTAGTCTATTATAATCAATTAAAATTGGAGAAACCTGATATAGCTTTATGATCAAGTTTTCTAATTCGTAGATTAAGGAACTTCTCTTATTCTCCGCTCCATCCAGTTCTGGATATAATTTTTCAACATTTTTTATTTTATCCTCTAGTTTGACAATTAATTCTTGATTTTGAAGTAACCTTTCAAACAAATCTTCAAATTCTAAATCATCAAGAGCCAAGTTTTTTAATTCCTGTTTTATAGTACTGTTACCAATATTTGCAACTGATTCTGATAATGTAGAATTCTTAACTGAAAGATCAAATAATTCTTTTTGTATCTGTATAACTTGTTTATCTAGTTTATAGTATGGTAAAACATTGAACTGTATTCCAAAATATCCTTTGATAATATAATTATCCAAATTGTTAGAAATTTGACAAAAAATCCGATTCGAATCACCCGTATTTTGCTGTATATCGCGTATTTCCCAATTTTTCAGATCTTTTAGAAAAGATCGATAAAAGCCAATCACAGATTCAGGATCAAAAGTAGAAGATTTTGTAACAGAACCGTCTTGAAGCATTACATTAACTTCTCTTGTAGTTAGAAATGGTTTTATACTTTTTAAGTAAATATTCTCAATATCAATAAAATAGCCATTTACTTCTTTACTAAAATCATCATTTTCTTTATTCGGGATTCTCATAAAAAATAGATATCTTTAGTCCAGATAAACTTTGGTCCTAATTAGTCTTTCTTTTAATATCCAAAATACTACTAACCACTGAATGATTCGATCAAATTATTACTAACATATAACATCGAATTGCAAGAAGCTTATATTGATATTGTGTGCTATTAGGTATTACAAAGTAGCTCTAAAACTTCAATATCTTATTATTAGTTGAAAACTATGTCAAAGATCGGTAGGAATACAATTTATGACTACGGAAAACAAGGAACTCGATAAAATTAAATCTCAAAATTTGAATAAAAGTAGATCGCCTTTTATTTCTATGAATACAGGAGAAAAAAGAGGAAAGTTAGAATCAGAGGTTATATACGATACAGATACTCAAATTAAACAAACTCAAAACAGGATATGGAAGGCCCTTAAGAGGAGATATCAATATGACTCAAACTTGGAACCTGGACAGAACTTTCTAAAAAATTATGTTAATTCTAAAATTCCATTAGTCATCTTATATGTAGATTTAGTAGGTTCAACAAACCTATCAATGACCATTCCGGTAGATAAATTAGTAACAATAATCCGGGCATTCACTTATGAGATGTCGGCGGCAGTGTATAGATACGAAGGATTTGTCTTAAAATACGTAGGCGATGCGGTGATTGCATTCTTTCCTTCATTATCAAATAAATATGTAGTATGTGATAGGGCCGTCAGATGCGGTATCTCTATGTTAACAATCATAAAAAATGGATTAAATCCAATTTTGAATCAATATGACTATCCTGATTTAAGTGCAAAAATTGGAATAGACGAAGGGGAAAACATCATCGTTCAATATGGACAAGATGAAACTTCACCCTTGGATATCATAAGTTATTGTATGAGTGTATCGGCTAAAATGACTTCTTTGACAAAATCAAATAATATCACAATAGGAGATGATGTATATGTTAGACTGCATCCGGAATTAAGGCAAAAATTTGTTAGAGTTAACTATAGTGCAAGAGAATGGAATTATGTTAGTAAACGAACGGGCGAACTTTACAAACTTTATACTTTAAGACAGTAGAAAATTATTTTGTCATCATTCCAATAACAGGGGAATTGAAAAGACTAAAATACACTAATTTTCATAAAAATATTATTGCCTACTGCATATATACTTGTAAATTGCACACTTGGTTCAGAAGAAAAAATAATTGATGAAATTGCAAAGCTTTCTGATGTGAAAGAAGTTCGTGGAACATATGGAGTTCATGATGTATTTGTCAAAGTAAAGTCAGACAATACAGAAACAATGAATCACACAATTACTAATAGAATTAGAAAGATACCGGGTATAACTTCTACCGTTACTCTTGTAGTAATTGAGGAGCAAGGCGGAAAGGAAATCAGCTGATATTCGAAGACATATTTCTTTGACTTTTTTTATTATTTCTTTTTAATTCATAGATAATGAGTCCTGAAGTTAGTCCAACTGTTATCCACCCTATAGAAGCCAAAATCACATAGTACTTGTATTGAGTAATAAAGAGCGCTACCCCAGAAATAGTGGCTCCTACCCACCAGAGGATTATCAAAATTTGAAGACTAATATTAAAAATTATCACCCTCTAATGCTTTCATCAAAACCCCTGAGATATCTCAATACTTTTTCACAATTAGTACATTTATTATATTCAAAGAAATCAAAATCGTTATAATTTCTAAATGAAAAGGTATTGTCATGACTACAAAAGATTCGTTTGACTGCTATCAATAAAGGATTGGTCATACGCATGTCTCTTACACTTACTTACATAATAACGATTTTGTTTCCTATAGAGATAATTTAATTGAATGGTGCAGTCCGGTGAAAGAACTTACAAAAACCAACTATGATCTATTTCACGATGAATTCAAAGTTAGATAAACTTATTCAATGAAATTTTATTTATAGCTTTTTACAAATATCTATGTTAAATTAGCCGTTTCTATGCATTTATCACAATATCTTTCAATCAATGAAATACCATCCATATCATAAGTTGCTATCTTTGTAGGCATTTCTTGACATATGAAACAGGTACCGCCCATT
>JAATVM010000190.1 GCA_014523495.1 Nitrososphaerales archaeon TH1920 | reverse complement strand
GTACAAAAAGACGAACCTAAAGTACAAAAAGACGAACCTAAAGTACAAAAAGACGAACCTAAAGTACAAAAAGACGAACCTAAAGTACAAAAGAAATAAGTTTTGACAAGTCGGTTTCTGCACCTATGCTAAGCAATTTTTAATTTTGTTTTATTCAAATATCTTTAGATGACGCTAACTGACTTGGCCAATGATCTAGCTGAATCTTAATCGATCTTAATTTTATTGAGAATCGTATATCTTTCCGGCCTCAAGGATTGAGCAATTAATAATGATTTTATGATTTCTTTCTCAGTCACATCAATTTCTTTTGCAGTAGTTGGGGCTTTGACATTTTCGAGTGTCTTGATTATGGTGTTATAATCTAGCCCGTGAATCTTTGACATAATTATTGTACCTATGCCAACCCTCTCTCCATGTAAACCACAATTACTATTTGAAACATATTCTAACGCGTGACTAAACAAGTGTTCTGAACCGGAACAAGGTCTACTACTACCCGCTATACAAGAAGCAACCCCCGCACTTATTAACGCCTCAACAATTGTTCTTATGTACGCGCGATCCTTCAATTTCCTAGAGTTTTCTATGATTATTTTTGCACTCATATTCGCAAGATTAGCGGCATAACTCCCAAAGTATTCATTTTTAGCGTCTCTTGCTAATTCCCAGTCTTTAACTGCTGTAATTTTTCCTATTAGATCACCGCATCCACTTGCCTGAAGTCTATATGGGGCTTCTGAAATGAGTTTGGTATCTGCAATAACACCTATTGGTGCATGAGCTTTGAGCGAGTATGGTTTGTCTCTACCTCTAATAGAAACAAATGGGCTTGAAATACCATCATGTGATGCTGAAGTAGGTACGCTAATAAATGGAATGTTAAGATTAAAAGAAATCATTTTTGCAACATCTACTGACCTTCCTCCACCGACACCTACTATAAAATTGGGTTGTTCTTGATATATCATTAATTGAGAAGAATTAATATCATTCATCGAAGCATTTGGAGTCTCAATCCATTTATGCTTTAAAGAGGAGCTATCTAAGGCTTCGACACATTCTTTTCCTACCCTTGTCTTTACAGTGTTTCCAGAGATGACACTAACAATCGTGGCTTTATCATTTAGATCTCTTATAAATGATCCAAGTTGACAGATTACGTCGTTACCAATCAATATCTTTCTAGGTAATTCCATTAAATGGTTTGGATTCGATGTCAATTACTCTTGATATTCTATTGTTATATTTCATTTTATTTCTATCGCTTTGCAAATGAAATTAGAAAAAGATAGAAAAGGAAATTCAATTAGTACTTTGGGCAGCCTGCTCTTTATTGTATTGAGAACCTTTATTAGCTCGTAATACATTCCAATATACAAACTTCTACATGAAGAGAATATAGTTTAGTGAAATATTGATATGTATGACAGAGTACAGGATGAAGAAAGAAACCAAAACATTGTTGCTGCGATTCTAAATAACATCCCCTCAGAATCTGAAATTTCTAAGATAGAATATGAAGGACCATTTATCGTGCTTTATTCAAGAAAACCTACTATCCTTTTAGAAAATCAACAGATAATTTCTAAAATGGTGAATTCAATAAAAAAGAGAATTGTTATCAGAACTGACACCTCAATCAGATCTCCTGAAGAATCAGTTGTTCAAATAATACGTTCTAGCTGTTCTTACCCAAATGGGCTCTCGGAAATTTTTTTTGATCCTGCTCTAGGAGAGGCAACAATTTTTGTAAACGATTTTAGAACTCTAGCAGAATTGAATCAACTGGAGATTCCTCTAGTTGAAAAAACAGGTTGGAAATTAATTTGTAAACGAGCTCCAAAAAATTTAAAGCTTCTCAAATCTATGAATGAAATATTGCACAGCTCGTCGGAAGAGCGAATGTATTTTTACAAACGAGTTGGTGAAAAAATATTTAGGCAAAAATTGTCCGGTTCTGAAGAAGCAAGTATTGTTTGTTTGGGAGGATTTTCAGAAATTGGTAGAAGTGCAATATTGATCGTTACTCATGAAAGTAAGATCCTATTGGATTTTGGAATTAAAAGTTATCAACATGAAGACAATGACATATTGCCACGATTAGATATTTATGGAATTGGCATGAATGAAATAGATGCGGTGATAATTTCACATGCGCATCTTGATCATTGTGGAGCTATCCCAATTCTGTTCAAATATGGATATGATGGTCCTGTATATTGTACTGAACCTACATTTCCAATTATGATATCAATACTTCAGGAGTATATTTCAAGAACCAAAGAACGATTATACTCCACAAAAGATATCGAAAGTTTGATTACTCACGTAATTCCTCTAAATTTTGGTGCGGTAACCGATATTTCTCCAGATGTTAGACTAACGTTTGCAAATTCGGGGCATATGATTGGTTCTGCTTCTACGCATTTGCATATTGGAAACGGTGATCACAATATTGTATATACTGGTGATTTAAAATTTGGAAAACTAAATACTGTGGATAATGCTTTTTGGAATTTCCCAAGAGCAGAAACATTAGTAATAGAAAGTACCAATGGAAATAGAGATGATAAATTTGCTGCAAGAGATGTTGCGGAAGAAAATTTAGTAAAAAGTATCAATTCAACCATTCAAGAAGGCGGACGAATATTGATTCCTGTCCCCGTTCTTGGTTTGTCACAGGAACTCTGTGTGACATTGGGAATGTTAAAAGGCATGAATAAAATAAATCCTGACAATATATTTGTAGATGAAAAAATACTTGATATGTTTAATTTTTACGAAATGTATTCAGACTATTTATCTAAGTATCTAAAACAGCGAATAAGGGAACAAACAGAAGATCCCCTTTTTATTAACAGCCTAGTTAGATTAGAACCATCCATTAAATGGGAGAGATCAATAATATTATGTCCATCTTCCATGCTTACAAATGGACCCTCGGTGACATATTTGAGTCAAATCGCAAATGATTCATTGAGTAAAGTAATTCTATTGTCAGAGCAATTTCAGTCTACGGTCGGGAAATTACTCCAAGAAGGAGAACGTAATATTACTATAGAAGGGAAAAACATTGAAATTAAATGCAAAATTGATGTGATACCAGGATTTAGTATCCATAGTGACTACAATCAATTATTAGCCTACATAAACCGGTTGAAACCAAAATTAAAAAAAGTAATAACTAATCACGGTGAAGGAAAAAAATGTCAAAACTTATCCAATTCCATCAACAAAATATTCAAGATCCAGAGTTTTCATCCGCTTGTCCAAGAATCGATCAAGGTATTGTAATTTAAACTGAAACTATTTTAGATCGTGAACTCCTTTCCATATCTTTACAGCAGGTGGTGTAATCACTACGCGTTCTTCACCCAATCTTGCAATATCTCCTCCGGTCGATTTAACAAAATTATATAGATCGTCAATAGCCTTTCGTAATGTTTCAATATCTCTCTGGGCCATGGGTGTTATTCGTACAATCAAGATCATGTGTTTTTTTGCATCATTTTTTATAGAATCAACATCACTAATGTCTTTCAGAGTAATGGCCTTAAGGTAGATGGGTTGATTTTGCATTTAGGTTGCACATCCTCTTTTATTGCTAGCTTGAGACGTAGAAAGTCAAATAGTTATTCTGGTCAAATATATTTTACTGCTTACGTCAATTTGTATAATTAAATATGAAAGTCTTTCAATTTCTATTCCATACATCCACAAGTGAATCTCAATTAACAGCTCAAATTTTCATTTTTCCTGAAAAATTTTCTAAATATTTCAAATTTAGGTAATTTTTTAAAAAATAATAAACGTAATTCTCTATTAGTTAAAAATAGTTGGAACATATGTTTGGAGCCATGTTTATCGTGAACATTTATCAAACATTTGCATGAATCATCAAATGTAATTTGTTATGGAGTTGAATAAAATAGAAGCCCAATCTTAACTGGAGACAATTTTAGACAAGATAAACAGACTTTACGAAAATATCAAATTTATTCTATATTTTATTAGGGGTTATCCAATTCTATTAGCAATCGATTTATTGTTGAATAAACTCCGTTAAAATTTGTAATGCACTGTGCCATGTTTTCAATATTATTATCGTCATTCATTTGAATCCCGAGGTTATATTTTGTTTCAATTTTGTTGTTGTCAGTTTCCATATAAATGGTATAAATTGTGTGATATCTCTGAGAGGAACAATGATGCGTATACTGTCTAATTTCAAAACTATCTATTTTTGTGCCATCCACAACATGCTTTTTTAGTATTATGATTTTTTTAAGTGGATCGTTCTGCCAATGACTTAAATCTGCATCACGTTTGAATGTCATTTCTTATCATATTCCAAAAATCTTACCCATTCAGGAAACCATAAATTATATTCTGAAATTCCGATCCCTTTGGATAGGATTGAAGGAGAATTATAATATACTTTATCCGCACCCAACTCCTTTGCAATCTTGGTATTTAATTCCTCTAGAGAAGGTACTTGTCCAATGTATTTATGAGCAATTAATTCTCTATTATGCGTGTAAAGGCCAACTTGGCGTCCATCTACTGTAGGTACATAGCTAACGATAATAGAAACTGATTTAACATCTACTTTTCTTAAATAATAAATAGTTTCTTTGGCAGTTATTCCAGTTTGAATTGTTCCTTGGATCAGACCAATCTTTTTCTGACTGATTTTATGTTTAAGAATATATTTTAAAGATTTTCCAGAAGTTATCATTTTATTCTTACTAATATTTTCTGAAAAATCTATCATGCGATCAGAATCATCATACCTATCATTGATTATAGCCTCACCCAAGTCGAATTTTGGAAGGTGATTCCGGTACTCTGCACTAAATCCAAGTGTCATTGGTCTAGGATAATCAGGTTCTGCATAGGCTGATTCAATATCAATATCAGAATTTGTTGAAAGAAAATCAGCTTGTGCTTTTCCGATTCTTTTTCTGATTTCATAAATGCCCTTTCCATCTATAGTTGCAGTAACGTGAGATTCGCGTATAAATTCAAAGGGATCTATCATAGTCCTAGTAGTTGGAAGTGATAGTATCTTTTCTTGACCACTTTCAATATCCATCTTGATTAATTGTCCAGGTTTTACATCATGAAAATTTATGTTTGGAAATGGAATGCGAAGTGAATTTTCAGAAGCTATCACAGAGATTGATTTGTCTCTAGTAGTACCACTTACAAGTGGTTTGAAACCGGTAGAATCTCTATATGAATAGATTTTTCCATCATACATCATAGACAGATTTCCTCTTAGATGTCTGTCTAAAAACTCACAAGCTTTCTCAGGATTTTCAATATCTATTAATATTTTTTTAAATATAGAATAAATCTTGTAGAGCGAGTCAGCATTTACTGCATCCCCTATAAGTGGATGAAGATGTAATTTTTCAATATCTACAAAGAATCCGTCAAGAATTACATTAATTCTATTCATACTTTTAAATCTTGGAGTTCTTTTAGATAAATAGCCTAATCCTACCAAATATCGAAGGTTACTATTATTTTCCACGATCTTTAGAAGCGATCCATCGGCAGGGAATGGCCCAATACCACTAGAAACCAAATTATCTATTATTATTTTCCAATAAGCCTTTCCTCTATGTTGAAGCATTTGCAATGAATTAATGAAATATGAAATTAGAGTTTCTCTATCTGTTGTATGAGTTGTAATTGCAAAAATCCCAGCCAATTATTAATATTAGATTTCCAAAAGAAATTAAGTTTTGTGTTTGTGCCAATATGAATTTTGGTCAAATTGAATTCTAAAACTCAAAACATTAATTTATGAAAGAAATCGGTGAAGAATAATCAAATGATTTATACAAAAATTTTAAGGTTCGCAATAATTCTTTTTTCTGTTTTGTTAGTCATTTAATTGATCCACACTGTTTGTCACGGCAATCGCAAGCGCTATACCTACTGCTATGATAATACACTAAATCTATGATAATGATATCCGCTCTTTTTAATAGTCAGTGTGCTGGTTCAAACTTTATGCATTATAAAATAGAGATATTTAGAATGAAATCAAATCAAGCTGT
>JAATVM010000189.1 GCA_014523495.1 Nitrososphaerales archaeon TH1920 | reverse complement strand
ATATAAGATCTAGGAGGTAACGATGGTTATCTGGCCCTAGATTAGTCAATTTTATACCAATTTCTGGTATTTTGCTAAGTATTTAACTTTTAGTTATCAGATAATAAGTGATCGAGTTATAAGCAACTTTGATAAATATGCCTCTTATAAAGTTCTATATGAGGGTAGCGTCCTTGGAGTCTGGGCAAATATCTCCTAATGAAGGGATGGTAGGGATAGTAGATGATGACTCAGATATTAGCATGATATTTGCAGACGCATTACGTGAGATTGATGGAATTTCGGTTTTTACTTTTAATGATTCTTTAGAGGCTCTAAAGCATTTTACAAATAATAAAGAAGAATATATTCTAGTGATTTGCGATCTAATGATGCCTAGGCTAGATGGATTGGATTTGGTAAAGAAGATAAAAATACTTAGGCCTAAAACCAGAACCATGATAATCAGTGGTTATGAAATTGAACCTGGTGAACTACAAATTGACATAAACAAGGGAATAATAGATAAAATTATTCAAAAACCTATTAGTATGAATGGTTTACGTCGGGAGGTAAAAAACCAAATTGACGATTACCTGTTAACAATTAATAAGAAATAGATATCTCTACTTTGACGTTAATAGGATGTTCAATGAAAATAAACATTAATGGTGTGGAAGTTCTAGGTTCGAATCCACTTACGCTATAAAAGCATGTATTTACAAGTGACGGACCTTTTATGACGTTCCGTGACGAAACAATTCGTTACTATGGGATTCGTACACTGCATATTTTCGGACCCAACCTATATAACTGAACATGGTAGAGTTTTTAAGTGATATTTAATGGAAGACCGTTATAAGTATTAGACTATCGTGTTTATTACTCAGTTTGGCCATCTAATGACTTTGTATCAATAACAAATCGATAGCGAACGTCACTATTAACAAGCCTTTGGTAAGCCTCATTCACTTTTTGAATTGGAATAAGTTCTATGTCACTGGTAATGTTATGTTCATTACAGAAATCAAGCATCTCTTGGTTCTCCTGTATTCCACCTATAACAGAACCTGCAAGACTGCGACGAGGTTTTATGAGTGATGATGCAGCAAGTGTCGTTTCCTTCTCTGGAATGCCCACTACAACCATAGTCCCATCAAGGGCTAGCAGATTCAGATAACGATTCCAATCAATCTCTACTGATAGTGTATTGATGATGAGATCAAAATAACTCTCCAAATTCTTCAAACTGTCTGTATCAACTGATGTATCATAAAATTTATCTGCTCCCATCTTTTTGGCTTCATCTCGTTTTTTATTCGAATGGCTTAACACAGTGACCTCCGTACCTAGAGCATGTGCTATCTTTACTCCCATATGACCCAGTCCACCAAGACCGATTATACCAATTCTCTTTCCAGGGCCTGCTTTCCAGTGCATGAGAGGAGAATACATAGTTATTCCAGCACAGAGAAGAGGTGCTGCACGATCCATTGGAAGGTTGTCAGGAATATGAAGAACGTAATTTTCATCCGCCACGATCTTGTTGGAATAGCCTCCCTGAGTTCGAGTTTTTCCATCTTTTTCAACTCCATTATATGTCAGGTTTGGTCCCTCTTTACAATACTGCTCAAGACCTTCAAGGCAAGGCGTGCACTGGCGGCAGGAATCGATGAAACAACCAATTCCGACTCTGTCGTCTACTTTATAGCGTTCCACTTTTGGTCCAACTCTCGTCACTATACCTGTGATCTCATGCCCGGGAACCATAGGATAGGTTGATTTTCCTCCCCACTCATCATTTACTTGGTGTACGTCTGTATGGCAGATCCCACAATACTGAATTTCGATTACCACATCATTATCACCTGGATTTCTTCTTTCAAAGGTGTATGGACGAAGAGGTGCTTTAGCCTGTTGGGCAGCATATCCAAGAACTTTCATGTTTTTGTCTAGATTCTGTAAACCCAGTTAATAACATAATGAAAACAAATAAGCAAAGGCAAGATTCTGATTTGATAGACATTAGTTTTGATCTAATGAATCAAATTTACGTCTTAGTACTCAATCATTTTGTGTTCTATAATTCCATTAAGAGAATTCTAATACTAGATAATAAAAAATATTTAAGCTTTTTTGACATTTAGTTTATCGGGAACCTCGTTGTTAACAATTCCGGGCGCCAGTGGAACGTAAGACACTCGTGTATGTAATCCATTTTCAGGCGGGGAAACTAATAAACAAATACTTGACGAGGCGACAAGAGCCAGAATTGTTTACAACAAGCTTCTCCTGCATTACGTCACACTAAAATAATAATGACTTACGGCATTGTTAAATGAAGAACAATGACAATTATAATCGTAACTGGAGCCCCAGGTATCGGTAAGTCCACAGCCGTACTTCGTACTGCCAGGGCGTTAAAAGATAGAGGCCTTAATGTCGGAGGTATAGTTTCTAGAGAGCAAAGAAGCAATAACATTAGGATAGGATTCGAGTTCATTGATCTTATTACTAATGATAGAAGCGTTTTGGCATCTATTGCTGGAAACGGTCCTAAGATTGGGAAATATTTCATTAACCTTGCAGGCTGCCGTTTCGCAGCTGAAAGACTGAGTGTTGCGGTAAAGAATTCTGACGTAATCATTTGTGATGAGATTGGTCCTATGGAACTCAAATCAAGAGAGTTCACGGATTCGGTAAAGAAATTACTTGATGTCGACAAGAAAGTAATCGTTGTTGTACATCAAAAAATACACCATCCTCTAATTGAGCAATTTAAAAAGAAATCTATCCTTATAATCGATCTCAATTTGGAAAACAGAGAAAATGTTTACCAATTATTGGTCAATAGATTATTGGTTGAATAATACACAAATATGAATTAATTACGAAAATAGCTATTATGTTCGACTATAAAGGATTTATTTGCCACAAACTTAATTAGCTTGATTAGATAACGTGTTGCCAATAAGAAAATGACTTTACCTAAAGATTGGGATAAATCAAAATCAAATATAGAGTCTGAACGCCATTCATCATCAAATACAGTGTCTAAGGTTTTAAAATTTATCACACCATTGGTAATCATTTTGATGATTTGGGTGGTCGTGAGAGCTGCTATAAACAGTGGTGTTGATGAAGCGGATATAATGTTAGCGCAAGGTTGTTATTGAACTT
>JAATVM010000020.1 GCA_014523495.1 Nitrososphaerales archaeon TH1920 | reverse complement strand
TTCCTCAGGAAAAATTTGGGGTCCTGACCATCCGCCGAGAAAGAGAATAACAAATAATGCAGCCAATGCGTACAATTTGATATAAGTTCCCAATTGAATTAATCCGTATATCATCCCAGTGGGCTCAGTTAACCATCCGGCGGCAATCTCACTTTCAGCTTCAGGGAGCGCGAACGTAATTCTGTCACGTTCTGCCCGTGAAGAAATATAAAATACAAATGCGCTTATTGGTACAAATAATATAAACCAATAAGGATGTTGAGCATTTGCTATGTCGGTGAGATTTAATGAACCTGAGAGAAGTACCACTGAAAGAGCAGAAAGAATGAATGGAATTTCAAAAGCAATCATCTGATGAAGAGCCCGTAGTCCACCGATAAACGGGTATTTGCTGTTACTAGCCCATGAGAATAAAAGTGCAATAAGAGGGAAAAATCCCAAGAATGCAAATACAGCTATTATGCCAACATCGAGATCTGCGACCACCCATCCAGGAGCCGCTGGGATTAATGCTACCACGGCAGCCGCTGTAACCACAAAAGCGACGGGCGCTGCCCAAAATATTAGTTTGTCAGCACCAGATGGTACAATAATCTCCTTTGAAATTAATTTCAAGCCATCAGCTATCAATTGGAAAATACCTTCTATCTTTCCTGCATACAGCGGCCCTATCCTCAATTGCATTTTAGCAAGAAATTTACGTTCAATGAAAATAGTTGCCGCAGCCAAAAGAGCAGCATAGGTAAATCCGGGGAATACTGCCACCCTAAAAAAATCAGTGTGAATCAAGGTTTTTATTATGGGTATAGTTCGGGTAGGATCCACCATCATTGAGAAGAAGAGATACGGTGTCAAGACTTCTCCATTTACTGGTGGGAGTGGTACGTAGAAAAGGAGTATAAAGATTAACGGGAGTCCTACTAATGTAACAATCACAAGTATCCATAAAATTAGCCGTACTAAACTTGCTACAAAGTTTCCAAATCTAAATTCTCTTGGAGCAGTAGCCAATATTATTATACACTTTTTCCCCCAATCATTTTCTAGGTATCTGTTATTTTTCCTTTTCTACATTTTCATTAAGATAATATTTTATTTCATTCAGCATATCTATCTATCCGCCTCCACAGGCCAATAGTTTAATGACCAATAGATTGAGGGCATGTCAGCCAATTTTGATCCTATTAAAAGGAATGGAAGTGCCAACATATTTCTAAATGATCCGACTGATATCTTGACTCTATAAGGTTTTGGTGTACCGTCACTTACTATATAATATCCCAAAGCTCCCCTCCCTGATTCTACCCTTTTATAAGACTCTCCAGGTGGCCCCTTTGGATTTGGTTGCAGCTTAGCCCTTACTTCACCAGATTTAGGCATCTTATCCAATAACTGTCTAATAATATGGCATGATTCCTTCATATCTAGAAATGGCACAGTGGACCTTGCAAAAGAATCACAGGTCTTCATATACTGTATCTTAAAGTCTATTTCATTATAGATGTCATAGGGTTCTGCCTTTCTTACATCAAAAGGTATTCCTGAGGCCCTCAGAACAGAACCTGTAACGCCCAATTTTATGGCATTATCCTTTGTCAAAATTCCAACTCCCTCTGTTCTTTGCCTGAAAAGTGGATTATTATAAAAAATGTCCTCATATTCAGTAAGTCTTTTTTCAAAATACGCAACCTGTCTTAAACATCTATCTTTAAATCCTTCTGGCACATCGTTCCGAACTCCTCCTGGGATGTTAAATGCATGAGTAACCCTGGCTCCGGTAAGTGCCTCCAAAAGATCAATAAACAGCTCTCTATCGCCCATAGGCCACATGAACATAGTAGAGTGTCCAAGAAATATCCCATAGATGGCAAGCCAATAAAGAGTGTATACCTGCCTGTTTAGCTCCGATGCTAAAGCACGAATGTATTGTCCTCGAAGTGGAACTTGGATATTGGCGAGTTCCTCAACTGCCAGACTGTATGAATAGGTGATATTAGTAGAATCATGAATGATAGGTCTTTCAAGGTGAGGAATATTTTGAATAAAGTTTCTATATTCGCACATTTTTTCCTCGCCCCTATGTACGTAACCAGGGTCCGGATCACAATATACTATATAATCTCCGTCTACCTTTATGGTAAATCTGAAATGCCCCGAGCCTGGATGTTGAGGTCCAACACTAAGGGTCATTAGTCTATCTTCTTCTGTCTCTTTTACAATGTCAAGCCCCATCTTAATAGTCTCATTGAACTTTTGTTCAAGATTGTCCATTAATTATCAACCTATCTCCCCTTAATTCTAAACTCCTTTCTCAATGGAGGAATATCTGCCCAATCTTCTGGGAGCAAAAATCGTTCGTTTCTTGGATGTCCTTCAAAATAAACACCAAGCATTTCAAAGGTTTCCCTCTCATGATATTCCACACTCTTAAAAATATTAATTAATGTTGGCAGTCTAGAATCATTTCTGTCTGCCCGAGTGGATAAAGCTAAAATCTGTGAGGAGAGTTTATCAACTGAATAAGATCCCAAGTGATATATTACTTCAATCTGATTATCTTTGGGATAGTCTGTTCCTGAAACTGATTCTGCATGATCAAATCCTAAAGTGTCTTTGATAAAGGAAGCTACTTGAACGATTTCATGTGATGGAACAAGTATCTTAGTTCTCCCAGGGCGGATATAGATTACATGTATTACTTTATCACCAAACTTTGAAACTATTTTATTTATAAGATCGCCTTCAAATTCCGGAGTTATTGCCTCAGTTTTTTTTGACATTGACGTCTGCGTCGAATCGGAATTGGCCTTTTTTTGCTCAGATCCATTTTGGGTGTTAGATCGATCTGAGCTCATATTACCTAATCTTCAACCTTTTTATTTTTTCTTGGAGTAACATGGTGCCTTGAATTAACGTTTCAGGTCTTGGTGGACATCCAGGTACATACACATCAACGGGGATAATGCCGTCAACACCCGGAAGTACGTTATAAGAATCAATATACAGTCCTCCCGTAATAGCACAGGCGCCCATGGCAATGACATATTTCGGATCAGGCATCTGATCATAGACCATCCTTAGCCTTGGAGCCATCTTTCTGGTTACAGTACCTTGTACAACAATCAAATCACATTGTCGTAATGAACCAAATGCCTCAATTATTCCAAATCTTTCTACATCATACCTAGGCCCAGAAGCTGCTCCAAACTCTACACTACAGCACGCGGTCTCCAGATGTACAGGCCAAAGCGACCAGATTCTTCCCCAATTAATTGCGTATCCTAGAGGCTGGTCCAAGGCTCTAGTAAGAGCATCACCAAGTTTTCCAACTAGGATATTAAAATTGGTTGGATTTACTAAATCTTTAATCATTATTGAGTCTCTATCTCCACTTCGCATCCATTATATTTAATGCTTAGATCTACAGACTCAAAATCTACCAAATCCCTTTCCTCCCAGAAAGATAGAGTGCGTAACCCATGGCAGAAAACATTATTGCAAGAAACCCTATAATTGGAAGAGTTGCAGACCTTGATATAGAAAAGAGTGATGCTCCCCATGCATATAAGAATAAAGACATAACATCAAAAACGACAAACATAAGAATATAAGAATAGTATTGCATCATAAAGTGACTTCTCCCTTCACCAGAAGGCATTTGACCGCATTCCATTGGCAAAAACTTTACAGGATTACATCTCCGTCTTGGTGACAGCAATTTTGACAAAAACAAGATTGGAATAGTGGCAAGTAATCCAAAGCCAAGCATGTACATGATAGGTGCAAACTGGGTAACAGTTTCTCCAGCCATGGCTAAACTTGCTGTTTTCTAAATCATATAAAAATCTTGCTTCAGAATTATTTATCCAAAATTAGACTAAATAGCTGTTTTGCAGTCGCATGCGGATGAGTAAGTACTAATTTCATTAATTTGCTGGTAGTAAATTGAGCTTTTATGAAATCGAGAAAATCATCAAAAGTCATTTGTTGTAATATTTCAACCTCTTTGTCCCAGGCGTCATCGTTCATCTTTAACCATCTTGACTGAACTTTAAGCGATGATTTTATTTTAGAGTTAACACGTTGCTTCCAGAATTTTTCATACTCCTGTAACGATTCTTTGGTACAACCCTTCGATAATGATTTAGCCCCAATTTCCCCTGCTACTCGCCCAAATTCTATTGCAAATCTTATTCCTTCAAGCACAAGAGGGTTTGCCTGACCTGCTGAATCACCTACGAGTAATAATCCGTCAAATATGGTGGACTTGCGGGCACCTTCATTTGGTATGAGTCCATAATGAAATTCTATTGGCTGTATATTGTTAAGCTCGTCTAATGGTTTGAACTTATTTTCTATGATGGAATTCAGCTTTTTAATTGGGTCAGAAATTGAGTCTGGACGGCCTACTCCCGTTCCTATTCTTACACGTTGTTTCGATATTGGAAAGATCCATGCATAACCTGCATCTGAGTATTTATTTCCAACCATCAAAATCCAAGTCTCGGGATCTATATCTTCACAGTAACATTCGTATTCAGCGCCTACTCCATATCTTGTCCAGTTATGAGCAAATCCAGCTTTTCTTGCGACAATGCTCCTAAATCCACTCGCATCAATTACAAGTTTTGAATCAAATTTCATTTTGCCCTTAGGGGTATTGGCTACAATTCCAGTTATTTTATTAGAAGGAGATA
>JAATVM010000188.1 GCA_014523495.1 Nitrososphaerales archaeon TH1920 | reverse complement strand
GCAAAAGAAATTTGGATTATTATTAGGCTATATGATAAGAAAAAAATAGTTACGAAAAATGCAAGGAAATTTCGGCCTAGTATCATGAATATTTGCAGAATGATTGAACTTAATTTGCTTTTATATCTTTTTTCTAACTTCATTTTAAGAAAATTATGGATAGCTTTAATCCAGGTTGTGAAATTCGATGACCCCTTACCTACAACTAAAAATCTCTAATTCTAGAACATTTATTGTTATAAAAATCTAAAAATTTAGTATTTTTAATATTTGCTAGCCAAGAAGTTTTATTTCAAAAAATTAAGAAAACCAAGTCTAAAATGACGATAGGTTAAATGGTTCGAGGTCTTTAATATGTCTCAAGCTTCTAAGCAATGGATGAAACATTAACGACAATAATTAGAGCTATATAACACTCAATAACAAAGCATGTTTGATAATCACTCAATTGATAATAATAAAACTTTAGGATACAACATCTGAAACTGATAGGATCTAGAAGTTAATAACTAATATTGTTACCCATGATTAGTTATCATACAGATACGTGCATTATCTAATTATTTTGTACGCCTCAGCAATTTGCCCTTTGATAGATTCTAATTCGGATGCATTGTTAATTGTACACGTAATGAGAGGTTCGGTTCTACCTTTTCTAATAGAAACTATCATGGAATCACTTTTTGGTTGTATATCCACAAAGGTTCTAAAGTTTAAAGATTTAGCATAAGCTATCCTGTGTGGTCGTATTTCTTCAATGACATTGTCACCAAGAGATCTTATGAAAGTACGTAAGTCAAGCAATAATGTTCTCTTTTGTTCTTCTAATCCTGCCAGGTGGCTTTCAAATGAAATATCTGATTTTTCTGGATAAAGACCAAATTTGCTCACAACTCATGATTATTACTTCGTATTATTTTAACTATCATATTGTTAAAAATCAATTTTGTTTCTCAAGCGTCGAAAACAGGTAGGCGCAATCTTCATTTGTAAGTGATAATAAAATAAAGGACGTTTGGCTCGTTCATTTTAAATCACCATAAAACCATTGAAATTATGCTGTTATTTCATTACTTCCATTTGCGCAAGTATCCTCTCTACTAGTTCTTTGTTTCTTTCTGCATATACTGGAGATTCAACGTCAATCCAATCAATGTGTTTGGGAATAGGATAAGAATACAACCCAAACCCAAGTGATGGTAATTTGGCAAGGATATCGAAAGATAGATCTATGTTGTTACCAATTATTAGACTATCTCTTTGCTTGTGTATGAATGAGAATAAAGTATTACTAAAAATATATATTCCAAGAGTCTCGGGCAGATCTATTTTTGTGAATGGTTTTTCAATAAATTCCATAATTTTGTTGGCTTCATTTGGATCGCATACAATCCTACCCGTTTCTTCTCTCCGGTAATCCCTTGACACAACCATTCCAATCATGTTTTTTCCACGATTTTTTTGACTTTCATTTAAAAATTTGTATTGTTTGACAAAACTACCCATATCCAGTGCACACATATTATCAGCAAACCATACAATAAAGGACTCGTCCCTTCCAATCTCTGTTTCGGCATTCAATATTGCACCTCCAGTCCCATTTTTTTTGTCTTCTACAAACACAATTTGCTTGCCTATGATCCTTTCCTTACCTTCAAAATAATTCATTATCTGTTTTCCATGGTCATCGAATTCACATACAATAACGAAATCTTCTACCTCCGGAAACCTAGCAAGGTACCTTACTATATGATCTATCATTGGTCGTCCGTCTAGAGAGATCATCGGTTTTGGTGTGTATTGAGAAAAAGGCTTCGCTCTGCTGCCACTGCCACCCGCAATCAATAATACTTTCAGGTATCGCCCTCACCTGTCATATCATGATTTCGTACCACTCAAATATTCTTATCGGCTTGGTCAGTAATGCCAAATTCTAACAATTAACTAGCAAAGGACTTTTTGGATCTCGGGCCCTACGTTCGGGTTTTATTCAGCACAATTATCTAGAATATTATGCGTGACAAGATTTTCAAAATAGGTTTCTCCAAGTATGTTTCATACTTAAAAACTGTTTACTCCACAAAGTGGAAAACATTACCATTATAAATGAGGCAGTATCTCGCAGGATGATGTTAGGTTAGAATGAGAATTATACTATGTCTATATTCCTAAATGAATACCTTGCGGCTACGTCTTTTTTCGTTTGATCTTCTTGCGAATTATAGATATGAAGTATGCTATCATCATCAAAAATACTGAAAAACCGAAAGCAGAAACCATCGAAGCCCCACCCAAGCCAAGACTAGCCTACGAACGTATCTGTGATTCCAGACACCAGAGTTCCAAGGATAAAGCGTAACGTTATTTTTGCCACTACTTATATACCATTACAAGTATTATATAACCAATTAACATATTTTAGTAATTATAGTAATAGTATGATTCCATAGTTGCAATTCACATCTAATTGTCGATATCTACATGAATGTACTCAGCCATACGTATTAGACCAATATCATAATCAATTCTAATACAGGGTATGATTTGAAGTTTCATGGATTCATATCGGAAATAGAAATTCATTTAAAGATATCTTAACATATCGTTACTGATTTTGTAATAGAAAATAGAGGAAAATCTCGTTGTAATAGATTTGCTAATCAATTATTTATACGTTCTAGTCCTAGGTTCAACGTTTGGATTTCAACACATCTTACAAGAAAGGATATACTTACCTGGTCAATCAATTCCTAGTGATCTTGAACTATGGAAATAATGCCATGATTGTGGTCAAGTAGTGCCTATCTATGAAGCAAAGAAAGAAGGTAAATTGCACGACTTTGGTGAAACTTCTCATAACCCGTTTGATCAGGGAAAACCAATTACTGATATTGGTAATAAAGTAAAAAAATCTCCTTTTCAAAAGCAAATGCAGAAACTAAGAGAAAGAATCGAACAAGAGAAAGATGAAGATATTAAACGAGAATTAAGGAAGGGAAATATCGTTCAAATAATATCAAATGATAATATAGAATTGGAAAATTCTAAATTTTGGCAAAAATAGTAATTAATCATTCTAATATAAATAGAATTAAATAGGCCTCACTTTTGAACCAAGTTAATGTACATATTTCAAATTAATCAGAAAATATTATTTACGTTAATTGTCCTTTCTTTAACTCTTCTGACTTCCTCTTTTTTTTTAACAAATATACATTCCAATCAAGCCACGGCGGCAGGAAAATTTACCGTTGAGGCTAAAATAAATCTACAAAAATTAAATAATCCTAATAAACTTAAGGTTGTAGCCTCTGCTAACGGTGATAACGAAACTAAATATCTAACAGGTAACGAACTGAACTCAAATACTGCTACCGCTTCATTTGAATTTAATCAAAAAAATGACGTTGTTACTGCTGGCAACCGGGATGAGTATTTTGTATGTGCCTATGACCTTAATGCGCAAACAGATCAGATGAAATCCTATTCTTGCTTAGAGGGTAATCTGAAACCAAATGGAAAAAATACGATAAGCATAGGTTCGGGGCATGCGGTTACCTTGTCCACTGGGTCCTTCCATACTGTCAATGGTGGGGAAATAAAGAATCCAATTATTAGAGTCTCGATACCACTTTCTGATAGAAAAGACGTAAAAGACCTCAAAGTGGTTACCATGATTAAAGGGGAGATCGAATCAAAGACAGTAGATGCACAAAAGTTGCTCAAAGAATCTAATGACAATACAATAGTTGTTCCATTCCTTTTTGCCAAGACTCCTGAAATTGGTCCCATTCAACAAGGAGATTTGTTGTTTGCTTGTGTCTCTGCCAATGAGTTAAATCCGCCTGAAGGAACAGAATGTGAGCACAGAGTGACATCACACACATTTCACACACATAACATAGTGGCAAGATAAAATAAAAGTAAATTATTTAGACGGTCAAGGAACCATAAAAGGAAGAACGATTGCATAATTCGAGTAAGGAGAGACTAATTGAATGGCTCAGGTGAAGAAGCGGATTTTGATAGTGGATGATGAAAAAGACGCAGGCAGGACTTTAAAACTGATACTCGAAAATTATGGATTCGATATAGATTGCTTTACAGATCCGGCTATGGCTTTGGAAAAATTCAAACCAAATCTATATGACTTGATAATACTAGATATTAGGATGCCAGGAACTAATGGTTTCGAGTTATATAACCAACTTAAATCAAGGGATTTGAACGTCAAGACCCTATTTATCACAGCGCTGAGTAGCGTAGAGCCTTACAATACTCAAAATAGCAAAGTGTTCCCTTTAAGGGGAAAAAGACATTTTGTGATGAAACCCGTAAGCAACAAGGAACTTTTGGAACAAGTTTATTCATTGATCAATTAGCCAAGAAGAATATGAGGATGGGAACAACTACATAAATGTTTTATGTAGTTAGAACCACATTGACAATGCCACATTGACAATGGCAGTGTCGAGACTTTTGATAATCCTTTTGATATTGTTAAATCATTTCTTGGAATTGATTCAAGATCAATTGGTGGTAAGAATGCAAGAATGAAAGAAAAGAGAAAGACAAAGACAGTTAGACGACATAAAAGATCCTGATCTCAAAAGAGAATTAGCAAGTGGTCAAACTCAATTGATATCATATACCGAACATCACGCCCACTGAATGTATCAAGAATAATACCACTACTTATATCAACGAATAAATTAAGATTTTCTTAATGTTACCACCTAAGGATACAAATATTGTTACAGTAACCTCCTAAGAATACAAATATTTTTATAGTAACCAAATCTATAAGGAACTCATTAATTAACAACTGATGGGAGGAGTTAATTTGATTGAATGAACAAGACACAACCAATTTCCCACCAGTTGCTTGTGTTTAGACGTTATACTAGTCGTGTTGACCAAATTATATAATTCCTTTGGTAGAAAGTCATGAAAATTTTGAATAGTAGAAAGTGATAAGAATTTAGGAATAGGTAACGTTCTTTTCTATCCAATCTCTAAATTATTTCGGTAAATATGATTATTTCTCTTAATCGACGTCTTTAAGAGTTCCTAATCATTGTATTGGATGCTATAAATGATTAACTAAAAAGAGAATTGGCAAGTGGTAACATATTGATTAATTATTTTGAATATTTAATCACAATGGCGAAAATTGAGCACGAAGATCAGGAATTCGCTGGAAAGCCTTATTAGCTACGATAAATTCTAAGGCATGTTGAATAAAATTAAGATTTATACCATATCTATTTCGATATGCGCAGTTTTTCTGAGTTTCTTACTAAATTCATCTCATGCTCAATCATTAGACAAGTTTCTTACTTATACGGACAATGATAGGGGGTTTACCATCCAATATCCATCAAATTGGAAGGTTGAGGACGACCCAGAAGGTGTTTTGTTTCAGATACCGGATAGAGAGGAAAGTGTTCTCGGTAGTTTTTTCTTAGTTAGCGTTGAAGAACCTGAATCCTATCCTAATACTGACACAATGACATTAAAAAATACTTCCTTAGAACAGCGTGTCCAACGGTCACTAAATACCGCCCTATCAACTCATAATCTACTTAGGCAAAATGAAGTTACTGTTGGAGGAAATATTGGAATCAAGACCGAACTTAATATGCCTCTTAATTATCAATTCCATATTGGGACTATTGCTAACGGAAAATTCTATAATCTAGAATACAGTGAAGATCCCTTAAAAGTTCCAGAATCCTTACCTCTAGCCAATAAAATGGTAGAATCTTTTCAAATCATAACAGAATAAACATGCGACCAAATAATTTTTCAAAAACTCTAATTAACCATTAATTTGTTTAGAGATTTAGAAATATGGAATTAGATAGATATAAAGAAATTTCCAGCTGGTTTAATGAAACTTTTCCAGACGAACCCCTTTTAAAAGAAAAAATCCTAGACAAAATCACTGAGATTTTTCAGAAATTGCCAGAGGATTATTATCTTGACTATAAAAACAATCCAAAATTTATTCTAATTAATGAAATCATGGACGAATCAACTGGAGAAACAAAAATTGAAACAATGGTTAATCCTTTCTTCTTAATGTTCGTTACACTCTCGTGTAAAGCCACATATGATGCAGTAATTAAGGACTTGAATAAGGATAATAAGATATGTTCAAAGTGTAAAAAAGAAAATCCAAAAGAAGCGAAATATTGTACGGACTGCGGAAAACAGTTTTAATGTTATTTTATATTGTAGCCTTTCAGACTTGGATCAATCAATTACAGAACTGGTGGGATTTGAGGTTATAATGAACAAGACCAACCAACTAATGATCCCACCAGTTTTAAGGAGGCTGTAGTTTTCATTCTCGATTGCGTTGTCATAATATGTCCAACAAATTATAAAATGATTTAAAGTCAACACAATTTAATTAATAGTATAACCTTTCAGACTTAACCTTAATGCGTCTAGACTATCTGAGTAAGAAGTATGTTCTTTATCAAGAGAATATTCATTTGCCTGAGCAGTTCTTAAGGATACAATAAGTTTATCATATTTTTCTGGAATTGCTAATTAGCCCAAGTTAGGTTAATTGCAAGGTTAGTAAATTCAAATAAAGTTTATGGAGCAGTATCGAACGTCAAAACCTCACAGATTGATCCGTCAGAGTTATTAACGATAAATTCAGCGGTGATGACTTTGTCAACAATTGTTGCACTGGTCTTTGTAAGTTTAACCATATCTCTAACTTCCGCACCTCCCTTCATATTCATTGATACTACACAGTTATTCTTATCAAGCGTCATTCCGTGTGTATGCCACTGAGGATACATCCAATCTGACGTAACAGCGTATGTTCCTTTATCAGTTACAAAAACATATGCGTATCCGACATTTTTAGTGTGCGGTATTGTTCCTCCTGCTGTCCCTTCTACAGTCAAGAATGGATTTCCGTCAACACCAACACCAAAATCTTTAATCATGAAATCACCTTCATTGAATTTGTTTTTCTTCCCAAGAGCAAATGCTATCTTGTGTATGGCCATGGTATTTACGAAAAGTAAACTCGCTAATACTACAATGAATACCAAAAGATAGGTAATTGCACTTACCTTGTGTTTATTCAAGTTTATAGCAGATAGTAATACTGCCAACTATTAATTACCTTCGTTAACTAGTAGTTTTCATCTTTAATAAATTCTATTTTCGTGCTACTCTGTTATTTCACAAAAGTAAGTCAAAACGGCTAAACTAAAAGTTTAGTGAATCAAATTATGTAAATATGAATCATCATTATCATTCATTCAATTCCCAGATTATCCCAGATTTTATCCTGTGGTTCTAATAGCAATTCTTGGATTTGCTTAATGGATGGATATAAGGGCTTTGAAAGATGGTTGCGTTCTACATGTTTTTGATAATCCAAATCTAGATCAGTCGTAAATTCGCAATAATAGCACTGGAAATAATTCTTATACTTAGTTTTTCCGTAATCGTAATTGTAAGCCATTGAAATTATTTCTATATTCTATTATTTTTGCTAAGTTAGAACCGCATTCGATAGAGTTTAGGAGAAAAGGCTAAATCATAAAATGAAATATTGAAAATTTGAATGTTTTTTCTCTACGAGATGCTTTCGTTGGCATATATGTCTACAAGTCTCTTACAAGGTAATATATCCGAAATAGAGTCGAATTTTTGGTTCTTTGCACAGACAATTACAGCAATTGGAGTTATAGGTGCTCTGATTGTTTCATTTTATACTTACCGCAATCATGGCAGAGACAGTAAATTCCAAAGGCTTATCGAAGTGTATAAGTTGGTTAATACCTTCGAGGAAAGAGAAGCCAGAAAGAATGTCTATGAGGCGTTTAGAATCTACATGGAACACCATTACAAGAAAGGTATGAAAATTGGTGGTAAAATGCATTTTTCCAAGAACCTGAGAAGATTTAAAGGTGAGGCATTTCTTGACATTTTCCGAGACCCTAATGTCCTAGAAGAGATGAAAATAAAAGAATTTGAACTGCAACAGGATGTTGAAAGAGTAAGGGCTACCTTTGATCATATTGGTGCGTTGTTTGAAAGTAATCTAATCCCGAAAGATCCTTTACTGAAAACATTATGGGGAACAGGTCGAGTATGTTGGATCTGTCTTGCTCAAAATATTTACATAGAGCGCGATAAAAGGGGAACTGAATTTTATATGGATAATTTTGAGGATTTTTTTTATCAAATTGAAAAATATCGAAATAGGCAAAGACCAAAATTACCTCCAGTGGAGCCATGCTAAAGTAACTCCTTTAATGACTTTTTTCTTCATCAGTTCTTTTTCACTTGAATCTTTACGTTCATTCATTAGTTTGAAAATTGTCTTTGATATGATCAGGACATCAATTGCAATAGCGTTCAACCATCACAGAACCGTTAGAAATTTCATACTGTTTCAAATATTGTCTATTATTTGATGAACCGATAGGATTTAGGGAATAGTCATTTTAAGTAATGAATCGATTTCCAACGACGAAAGCTTTAGTAGTCAAATAATTATTATTTTCAGTTACTCTATGCACTATCTACAATAATTTCAGTGTGGTAGTTGACAAAATTTAACTGGCAAAGCCAGATATTTTTCTTTATAAGATAATAGCTAATAATGAATGAGCACAATTGATCTTGTCCCTTGTGAACACATACTAAAATTTATTTTCATCATTTGTGTTATTAG
>JAATVM010000187.1 GCA_014523495.1 Nitrososphaerales archaeon TH1920 | reverse complement strand
GCACAAGAATTAGCTACCGCTGCTTATCTAGACAATTTTGAATTTGTAGAACATGAACTTGAAGAAAAAGGATCTCATAGTTTCATGGAGGATATTGAACATAAGATGCGAGAAGAATTACGAAACTTAATAAAAGATAAGGCCAATCAAACAGAACTAGATGCACATATCAATGCTACTGATGCTAAACTTTTAGAAGCAGTAAATCTGCTGAAAGGCACAAAATAAAATAATGATCTAAAATTCAGTTCTGACTTTATACAACTTTAAGTGCCTTGTAGGGTAGATTTAGACCAAATTATGCGATAATGGAAGTTTGTGTCAATTTTTTGGAGGTTGATACTCTAGATAGAAAATAAATTAATAAAATATCATTGAATATTTCAATGATAGAGCCTATGAATTGAAGTTAGATAACAACTAGAATTCACATTTCATGAAATATAGAAATTGTTTTATTGGAGAACTAACAAAATATCATCCTATGCTTATTGATGCCATTTGGAGGTGGATAAAATGATTGAATATATTGTTATAATGGCTATCAGATTATTATCATTCTTATCGAAATGGATCGAACAGAATGTTATAAATAACGTTCTAGAATTTGTCAAAGGTTTTGAACATTTACTTATGGTACTGGCCGTGGTAGCATTCTTCCTAATAATAATATACATGACAATGAAGCAGCTTAAGAAATTACCAAAATTTTATGTAATAGAAGTTGAAGACATATACGGTAAAAAGACAGTTGTTGATGGATTAAGAATCAATTTTACAACATTTGCTGCTGCTAAAAGCTATGCTTATTTTTATTCTAACCTATATGGTGAGCAGTATAAGTTCCGAATAGTTGGGCGTAATCGGATTCTGAATTATCCTCATAATAACGTCTAAACTCATCAAAATCTCTCAAGGGACGCTTCCTCATCAAACATCTAGACATTCTATGCATATGATATACTGAAACAGAATTTTATCTAAAAATGATGCTAATTACCTTCCATTCATATTAGGGAAAGGAGGTGGTTCCTTGAATTATTAATGAGTTACGGAGGAAGAAATGGATATGGTAAGGGCGGAACATTTGGTTCAAGCCCAAAACCAGTCGAAATGGGAAAGGAATACGAAGTAGAAATAACAGAAATAAGTAACAGAGGAGACGGAATTGCTAGAGTCCAAGGTTTTGTAATCTTTGTAGCAGGTGGCAAGGTTGGACAGAATGTAAAGATACGAATTACTAGTATAGGGGAAAGATTCGCAAAAGCTGAAGTTGTATAATCGGAAATACCCTATCAGATTATTCTGATCGTCGTCGCAATTAATGTTGAATATACCAATTCTACTATTTTTTAATAATTTTTGTCTGATTAACAAATTTTTAATTACAAGTTGGAAAATTATACTTTAGTTGAATCAACTAAGATAAGAGAATACAAGGTAACACAACACAACTATGTTAGTGAAAAGTAACAAATTTGTGAAAATCTCATCATCTTCTTTTACTGTTTATTCATAGTACTCAATGCAGTAGCATTTGCAAATAGTCTAAACATAAATCATATTACTCAATTTATTCGATGTAGGATAGATTCAGATTTCTATAATATTGTTTAATATAACCTATTAATCTTTTTAGCAAGAAGAAGTAATAATAATTGGTAACGCTAATTGTTTTGTAGTATCAGAGGTAGTACTAGTATAATGATTAATGGCAAGTAAATTATCGGCATAATTATCATTTGCAGTTTCATTGTTCTAATTCCTTAAGCCAGTTTTTAATACAATCTATACAGATGTGGTATTCACGTGGATCCGTGCCAGAAGGAGAGTAGAACGATTTATATTTTTCCTGCTCTTTTCCACAAAAATCACAGTCCATAATAAATAATTGACACTATTACATTTATGTCTTGATCTACAGCAATCTCATTGTTTTAAATGCAGGTATAATTGATTGATTCCACGAAGCTATTTTTCAATTGGTTCCCACGGTTAGCAATTTGCCTAAGT
>JAATVM010000186.1 GCA_014523495.1 Nitrososphaerales archaeon TH1920 | reverse complement strand
TTAGGCGTATCGAACAAGAAACGACCAATGATCCAACCAGTACAACGCCTGCAAGCGTTATATTATTATCTTCAACAAAATATAAAACTATTATGTTTACGTTATAGAAAATCGTTTCAGATTATGTTTAGGTGATAGAATTTCCCATTAGACTTTATCTTAATGCATCTAGAGAATCGTCACAACTAGTCTGTTCTTCTTTAAGGATTACTATTTCAATACGTTAACTCTATCACCATAGATCCTTAAGAGGGTGTCAATCTCTTTATCATCGTCTAGTTTAATTTTATTTCTCCTGCGTTTAGGACTTGACTTCTTTCCTTTTTTACTAGTGCGGTTAGGTAATGATTCAATTATGGTTTTATTGTCAAAGGGGTTATCTGTTGTTTCTATTACATTCTTAACAGTTGGTTCCGGTTCTATTTCGTAAATAGGAATGACTTCATAACAAGTTGGACATTGAAGCCAATTCTCATAATCGGCTGGCCTTGGTTCATTAGGCATTAATATTTTAGGACCCAATTGGACACGATAACCTCTATCTTGACAAAGTGGACAAATTATATCTTCTAACTCATCTTCATAGTATTCGTTAATATCTTCCTGTGTGTATGTTTTCATTTTAATTTAGTTTTCTAAAAGTAGTCAGTGTCTAAATAAACTATATGTCATTTGAAATGAGTGAACTTGAAAGACAAACAATCGAATTAGAATTAAGGCAGATTGCAGGTAAACCGCAACACATAGAAATTAATGAGCGCACTATCACAGCATACAAAGAAGAATATGCAAAGAAAGGCCTAGTACCAGAGTCTGAAAAAGACTATCCACAGGAAGATTTCCACCTAGTTAAGAAAGCAAAAGCATTCGATGCACTTGTTGACCCAAGTCAGGGAATACGCAAGGTAATCGAGTCTATAATACGCCAGCCAGTTACTATTTTCAATAAACAAGGTAAACCAGAAGTTATAGACGCATTATATTATAATGGTTATTGGTATGGAAAAGATAAACGTGATAATGACCTAGGCGCACCATTTAGAGAAGGTTACTTTAAGAAACCTAATCTATCATTCACTTATAGAGATCCATCCAATCCGTACGATCCAAAAACTGGAGAAAGGAGAGGAACTTACAAGGTAGTAGGATATACATTTGAACATTATATTTTTTTATCAGAAGACAAAAAACAAAGACGGAAACAATTAGAGGAAATAATAGAAAAGGCAACAGGTACATCAACGGCTACCCTATCAAGCCAAAATAGACTAAGTTATAGAAACCCAAGCCCAGATAATGGTCTTAGTGGTACTCATGGAGGTTCATTTAACTGGGATCAGTTCTGTGATCTATCAATTGAAGAGTTAGGAGAATGTCAGAATAAAAATTATTATTCTGAAAAGTCAAGTGGAATTCTAAAAGACAAAGATGGACACAGGGTCGAGTATAATCGTAGTACGGGCAAGTTAGAAGCAATCAAATAAAGAATTGGATTCTAATAACAATGACGAGGATAAGGATATTCCTAAAAATATACCTATTTCAATGGATGAGGCGCGTAAAATATTTGCAGATAGAAAAGCCCGTATGAATACACCCAAACAACAAACTAAACAAAAAAAAGAATTTCAAAACACTGTTAAAAAATGGCAGCAATACTTTGAAGAAAATAAAGGAAAAATACCCAACCCAGACAGTGTTTTTAAAACAGTATTTGACAGAGAAACAAAAACAGAAACTAAAAACACAAATGAAATTAAGAAATTCTCCAAGTTAATTGACGATGCGTTTGAATATTGAAATCTAAACCAACTCTTGAAAAAATACAGTTCAGTAAAGAAGAGCAGGAAGATATTAAAAATATACTGGAAGGCAGGCCATCAAAAAAACATTATGATAAACTAGTATCAAGAGGCTGGGACGTAGAAGCGTACATAAAGAGACGTGCCATAATATCAAAGACACATAGGATCGATACTGTCAGGAAAAAATACTTTCATGGGCTGTGCCGTTAGTGTGGAAATTTGCCTTTATACAAAGTTTCATATGATTACGATGGTGCTCAAAAGATAGAACGATATTGCTCTGAACATTTCAAACAACAATTCCCTAGCGAATTAACTTGAACCTAGGCAGTCTTTCACTACATTCATAACAAACATTATTATTTTTATTGTCTAGTTGGAATACAAGGTCCGTACATTTACGACAATGGAATGAGACCATCGCAATACATATATAGTACATATATCCATCATATATAAGTATTTCTTTCTATTTTATTAAATACTATATATCTGTGGAGAAACTATTTTTCCATACTAGATGACCTTGAAATGTTCTGGGAAGGTACTACTGACAACCAACACTTCAGATGATGGCATTGCAGTATCTGCGAAAAAGAAATTATTGGAAAATGGAATAGATGAATCGCAGATTATTTTAGGACACGATATTCAAATTCTTGAAAAAGATGATCTTTATGTTAGCTATGAACCACCGGATTTAGTAATAAGAATTGTATATGATAAGAAGGAAAATGGAATGATAAAGATGAAGAATCTCGAAATGATTAAAATTTAATAACCAAAAACTAAATTAAACCAAGTTAAATTATTTGGTCAAGATATTTTCCAATTTCAGTAATACTTTGCTTTTGTTCCTTAACTCCTGTCTTAATGGTAACAGTACCCTTTTTGAATTCATCAAAACTTACGATTATGATTGCCAATGCATTTTTCAAAGAAGCATCATGGAACTGTTTATTGATGGTCCTGTTGTTTATGTCATAGTCTACAGAATAGCCAAGATTTCTTAAATTCGATACTATTTCTAAAGCATGTGTTTTTTCTTTTTGGGAACCGTATGCAACATAAATCAATGGCCTTTGTGGTATTTTTTTTGATCTGCCATTCATAGCAGTTAGTATCCTTTCTACACCGCCTGCAGCACCTGTTGCATACAAATCCGTTCTACCAAATGCCTCTGTCAACTTATCATACCTACCACCGCCTACTAGTGATCCAGTTTGTGAGGATGGTTCTTTTGCTTCAAACACTATACCAGAATAATAATCAAGACCACGTACTATGCTAAAGTCTACCGTTATATTTTTTGCCTGTCTTGATTTTAGTGAATCAAGTAACATTGAGAGAGTGTTTGAAGACTCAAATGCTCTTACCGTATCATTGTGCAATATTTTTTCAGGCGGACCATTAAGAGAAACAAATTCAATAAATTTTTGCAAACTATTAGATTCCAGCCTGTCTCTATATTCACTGATAATTTGTTCTGAACTTTTTTTGGATAACTTGTCAATGGCTCTCAACATTTCACTTACAACAGAATTATCAGTAATTCCCAGAAATTTTGATAGATATTCTTCTAATATTCCCCTGTGATTAATGGCTATTACAAAATGAATTCCCAATTTTCTCAAAAAAAATGAAACAAATTCAATAACTTCGGCGTCTGCATCTACGTTTGCGGATCCGAATATCTCTATATCCCACTGATGAAAATATCTATACCTACCTAATTGCGGTTCATCATATCTCCAGACACCTCCAAATGATGATAATTTTATTGGAAGTTTAAGATCTCTGCGCATAGAAACAAATCTTGATAGTCCAATAGTCAAATCAAAACGTAAGGCTATATTTCTACCTCCTTTGTCAGTAAAACTATATGTTTCTTCAATTATTGATGGCCCACTTTTCGCTTCAAGGGTGGATAATAATTCCAATGTTGATGGTTCGATTAGATTGAAATCAAAGATTTCTGCAGTTTCTACAAACATATCTCTGATAAAGGAAATATTTCTTAATTCCTCGTATTGCAAATCTTTCATTCCTCGCGGTAGGTCTAACTTCACAATCTTGAGGATCGTGTGTCATCATTTAGATTTTGCGATTAGTTATAATAAAGCAGGGCTACGACAAAGATTATTGTCCGGCGGTTTTAGATATCTTGAACACGTTACAGATGCGTATATTGAAGCGTACGGTGACACTATTGAAGACGCCTTTTCCTATGCAGCCAAAGGTATGATCAATGTAATGTTTGAAATCAAGAAAATTCATGGGACAAGTAAAGTTGATCTTCGGGTCGAAGGAGTGGATTATTACGAATTATTATTTAATTGGTTGGAGAAAGTCCATTTACTTATCACTATAGATAGTCAAGTAATGTCAGATTTTGAGATAATGATCTCCAAACTAGACTCGATGTTCCAATTAACAGGATGGGGCATGGTTGAATCAATAGACACTTCAAAACATGGTTATAAAACTGAAATAAAAGGAATTACCTACCATGCTATGGAAGTTTTCCAACACGATAATCAACATAAGGTCAAATTCATGGTAGATCTGTAATTGAGAGAACCAAAAAATGACCAAAAAATCAAGTCATACAGAGCAGACAATAACTTGGTACTTTTATCTACTAGTTTATTGTATTATTTAATCACCTATTGATTGTGATATGAATTAGAAAAATGAAAATTATTAATGCAAAGTGGCAAAGTTTTGATGAATCTTAATTTATACTTGATTTAAATAAGCGATCTTGGTTTAGTTTAACTTTTTCAAAAGCGCTACATTACAAGATTTAAATATCAATTCCAACGATAATCTGTAAGATGAGTTCAAATTCTAATAAACCTACGCTTGTCGAATTATCAGAAAAAAACTTTGACGAAATAATAGGCGGTAATAAACCGGTTCTTGTAGATTTTTGGGCAACATGGTGCGGACCATGTCAATTTATGCTTCCAATTTTTGACAAGCTTGCAAAAAAATATGAAGAAAAAGTTATTTTTGGTAGGCTGAATGTTGATGATAACCAAGGCGTCGCAATGAGATTTGATGTCTATGCAATTCCTACATTCATTGTATTCATGGATGGAAAACTTGTAGAAAAAGCTGTAGGTGCAGTTGGTGAAAAGGGACTAGAAGGTTTGCTGGAAAAGTATCAATAATAGAAATAGCCCTTCAATTCCAAACTTGTAAAATACTCGAATTTGATTTGAAATTTTCTTTTGGTTTCATATATATCCAAATGAAGGATCTATCTCACGTTTTTTAGATAAAATGAAATTAAAAATTTCTTGTTCTTCTTCACTGAGCCTGTCAGAAAATCTTTCGAGTAATAGCCTTGCTTCCCTGCTATTAAGATCCGTATAAAATACATCGCCTTCATTTATCTGTCTGCCAACCGTGGGTTCTTTTATGGACAGCGCTACTTGGGTTCCTTTGGCGGCAACTTCTAGATTTTTACCTTCATTTTGTATTTGATGAATTATACCTATTTTCTTACCTTTTTCATTAATCACGGAAGTTTTTTGCTTCAACTTGCCAATCAAAATTTCAGCACCAAATACAGCAGGATTATTTCTTCTAAAAACATACCCTTTTAAAAATTGAAATTTGCAAATTGGCGGTATTTCATTAAAAACGATTGAATCTTCATGAACTTTTTCATATGTTACCCATTCAGAGTAACTCCTTACTAAATTATAAATTATTTTTTCATTAAAAATTTTGATTTTTCTTTCAAATGCTTCCTTTTCTGCATCTTCAAAAACTTTTACATTGAATCCAAGAACCACGCCAAGGTAACGATCTTTTTCTCTGACGGCAGAAGCAGAAAGAATGTCTTTTCGTGTAATATTACCCAAATCAGTTGATTTGATTGGAACATTTTCTTTTTTCAAAAGTTCTGTAATTGCTTCAATTGAACCTATAGTATCGCATCTTAAAATAACCCCGTTTGATTCTGTTTGTACTATTGCTGACTTGATTTCAGATTCGATATTTGATTTCAATCTTTCTTCATCTTCAGGACTTTTGACAACATAGAGTGGACTGCCAGCAAGCACGCCTTCTAAATCTGGGGAGGTTATTTTTAATCCTGCAGCAGCAATAACTTTATCAACATGTCTAAATTTATCCCTTGGATCTCTCATTTCATCCAAAGGTTTAGGGAGTAATAATGCTTTAATTTTCGTAACAGTAACAGTGTCCTTTTTGGCAACAACGATTCTGTCACCATGTTTAAGAGTACCATCAAGTAGAATAACATTTGCTGATGGTCCTAGGCCAATTTCATCATTTACTTCAAGAACGATACCTTTTGTTTCAGTCTCATGCCGTTCCAATCTTTTAGACAGATATTGTTGAGTTAAACCCACAAGAACCGCAAGCAATTCAGGTATTCCCGTTCCTTTTACAGCACTTACCGGAACAATAGCCAGTTCCTTTGTAAAATCCTTGACTCGCCAAAAGGCTTCAGAACTATATCCTAATCGGGACAGCGCGCCTACAACATTGTAGACTTTTTCATCCAAATACGACAAAATCGTTGGGTCTTGAATTTTAAGCTGTTCTGCAATTAGAATGGAATTGTTTTTTTTCCAGCCAGATATTTGATCTATTTTGTTGAGGGCTATGACAAACGGCACTTTCCTGTTCTTTAGTATATCTAAACTTTCGATCGTTTGGGCTTCAAGTCCCTTATTAACATCAACAACAACTATTGCGATATCTGCGGCAGAACCTCCCCGCATACGAAGATTTGCGAACACTTCGTGGCCTGGCGTATCTATTACAAGAAGACCTGGAACAGGATTTTCTGACTTTGATAATTGATCAAATAATTTTCCTGTTATTTCTTTAATAGTTTCTATTGGGAAATAACTTGCACCAATATGTTGAGTTATTCCTCCTACTTCTCTGGACTGTACCGCTGTCCCGCGAATCTTGTCAAGTAAGGACGTTTTACCAGAGTCTACATGACCCAATACAACTACAACTGGTTGGCGGAGTGTCACTTAATTAAAAATGATTTTAGACTCTTTTATGAAGCTTTCAGCGGAATCAGAAGCATGGATTATGTTATCTGTTAGTCCGATTCCAAGATCTCCTCTAATAGTTCCTGGTAAAGCTTCTGACGATTTTGTGTTTCCAACCATTAATCTTACTGTTGAAACGGCGTTGGTTCCTTCTAAAATACATCCAACTGTTTTACCTGAACAGATGAATGAAACTAGTTCATCAAAAAAGTGCTTATCTTTATGAGATTCATAAAACCTTTTTGCTGTATCAACATCAAATTGAAATAATTTTAGGTTAACTATTTGAAAGCCTTTCTGCTCAAATCTGGAAATAATTTTTCCAACAAGGCCCTTCTTAAACCCATCCGGTTTCACTACTATAAGGGTTTGTTCTAAATTTGACATCTTTAATCCTTACTTTTTGACCTTAATCCCACCTTTGACATATTTACGTGTCCATTTCAATTTTCTCGGATCACGTTTTAATCTTAGGTTTTTCTTACATTTTGGGGAACAAGTCCATTGAATAGATCCATCGTTTTTAATTAACATCATTCCTGCATCTGTAGGAATATGTTTTCCGCAAAAGAAACAATTACGAAGAGAAGCAGCTGCTTTGCTCAATTGATATCCCTATTTTATCTTTCTTGCCTCTCTTTCAGTTTCTCTCAGCATAAGTATGTCTTTCATTCTAACGGATCCTTTAACATTTCTTGTAAGAATTCGACCTTTATCTTTTCCTTCTAAAACCTTTACTCTAACTTGGATTACTTCACCTGCAATCCCTGTTCTTCCTACTATTTGGATAACTTCTGCTGGCGTTACTTTTACTTCCGCGGCTTTACTCAAAGGTGAAATCACTCCTTCTTGTCTTTAATACTAGATAACGCACCAATAATCTGGTCCACGATATGTTGACCCTCTCCTGCATCAATTATTGTTGCGGCAGCGGAGCCAACTTCAATTCCGATCGATTCACCTAATTGTTGCTTGCTTGGTACGAAAATGTATGGAGTGCTTCGCTCATCACAGATGATTGGGAGGTGCGCAACTACTTCAGGTGGTTGTACATCCTCTGCAATTACCACCAATTTACCAACTCCCCTTTCTACCGCCTTTGTAGTTTCATTGGTTCCTTTTCTAACGCTTCCACTTTGTTTGGCTACTCTAACAGCCTCATACACTGCATTGACAAGATCTTTTGGAGTTTCAAATTTTACATAAAACGGTTTACTCATTTTATAATCCATCACCCATTGGGATCATCTTTAATCTACTGAATACAGGTAGAGGAGTATTAAAAATGTTCCCGAGAAAATATTATTTTTCAGCTAATGTCTCAATAACAAGACGTGTATATTCATGAACTTTGGAATTGATTAGTAATTCATCTGTTGATTCTCCATAAATTCTAATCAACGGTTCAGTCCCACTGGGGCGCAGCATTATCCAACTTTCATCATCAAACCAAATCTTGACACCATCAAGAGTTTCAACTTTTTTCGGACTCCCGTGATTCTTAAATTTATTTATCAATTTTTGAGTTAATTCAATATCAGAACAATGAAATTTAGATTTGTATTGGTATACGAGAGGAAGAGATGACAATAATTCTGAAAGGGGCTTTTCTTTTGACGCTAGTAAATCTAGCATCAATGCAGTGGTCAATGCGCCATCTCTAACCTGATTTAATTTTCCATACATGAAACCCCCGTTTTCCTCCAACCCTATAACTGCATTTTGCTTGATCATTTCACGAGACACCTCAACACTGCCAACTTTTGTATGAATAACTTTGGAACCATTTTCTTCTGCAATTTTTGTCAAGATATGTGTAGTGTTTATCGGGCAAACTATTTTCGCTTTCTGATGCCGATCAGATATCAAGTATTTGGCCAATAAAGTTCCTGTTTTATCGCCCCAAAGGATGGTTCCACGCTCATCGCAAAATATGCATCTATCTCCATCTCCGTCATACGCAACGCCAAAGTCAGTTTTAGTTTCTTTTGCAACAAAACTCAACAAATCTAGGTTTGATGGAGTTGGTTCTGAACCTCTTCCAGGGAAATTTCCATCCAATGTTCCATTAAGCGTTATTACCGTACATCCAAGTCTTTTAGCCAATAATGGTGCAACTAGAGCTTGAACTCCATTTCCTAAATCCATCGTTATTCTAAATTTATGTTTCTTAATTTTTTCTACATTTACTAAATTTAGGACATCATTAATGTAGCGTTCAATGATCATTTCTTCTTTGAAATTCTGTCCTATTTTATCTGAATTAATAAACGATTTATTTCTAAAAATCTCTTCAACCACAGACTCATCATCTCGTGATAATTCAACTCCATCATTTGCAATTGGTTTTACACCGTTGTATTCTGGAGGATTGTGAGAAGCAGTAATCATAACACCGCCTTCATATTGATTTTTTTTTGTTGCATACTGAAGACAGGGTGTTGGCACAATACCTGCATCTACTGTATTCAGTCCATTTGAATTTAAGACAGCAGTAACAATATTAAACATGATATTATTTGAATTTCGGCCATCTCTTCCCACCAAGATTGATCCTTCTTTGTAAAAAGCTGCCAATGATTGAGTAACATCGACTAAGAAATCTAGAGTAAGATCTTTTCCAAAAACTCCTCTAATTCCATTAGTACCAAATAATGGCATATTCTTGTTCAACATAACTAAACACCAATATAATCTAAATAATAGATAAATTTGGTCGCATAACTTTCAATAGCGGACAAATCGATGCGGGGGTTGCCAAGCCAGGTCAACGGCGCAGGTCTCGTGAAAAGCGAGTGCGAAGCTTAGAATGAATATCACTCACATTCCTAGATCCCTGTTCCTTAGGGATCCGTGGGTTCAAATCCCACCCCCCGCACACTATTTACCAGTAAATTTTTGCTTCGATACTTGTTACTCTATTTTAAGTATCTTGATACAAGGTTTCTTCAGCTGTAGTATGAGAATGAATGTATATTGACTGAATCAAACACTGCATAATTTTCTGTGTTTTTCATCATGAAAGTGAAGTTCGCAAAAGTCTCCATTACATGTATAGCAATGCCATCCTGAAAGTGTATAGCACACTGAACACTTTCGTGTTGGGTTATTATAATCAAAATCTTTTCTTGATTTCTTAGAAATTTTTTGTCTCTGTTCTGGACTCATTTCTTGCAAACCATATTGTGAAGAGCAATCATGAATAACATATCTACCTATACTAATTTGTTGGACATAAATTCACTAAAAGTGTATTTATCATCGCTTTAGAATTGAAATCAACTTATTTAAGTATTAGTTTTTTTAGAATCCTTTATTTTTGAGGGTTCTTAATCGATTGTATATTGAACATGAACGATAGACTACTGGTTGAGGTAACAGTTGTAGGTAAAGATAGAAAGGGGGTAGTTGCCGATGTAACAAATTTTATTTTTAAAAACGATGGAAACATTGAACAAATAAATCAAAATGTTATCAATGGATTATTTGGAATGCAATTGGAGGCGTCATTCCATCATCATGATTTTAATAAAAAATTATTTGATACCGAACTAAAAACTCTGGCAAAAAAATTAGATATGGAAGTAAAAATTCATTATCAAGAGCCTAAAAGATTAAAGAACATTGCAATTTTTGTTAGCAAAGAAAGTCATTGCCTGATTAAATTGTTGGATGCAAAAGTATCTGGTCAAATACATGCAAATATTGTTGTCATCATAGGAAGTGAAAATACAACTAGTGCTATTGCAAAAAAACACAATGTTCCATTTTATCACATAGTACACTCCATGCAAACAAATGCAGAAGAACAAATCCTTGACATAATGGATCGCTACAATGTGGATTTGATAGTGTTGGGAAGATACATGAGAGTATTGACTCCAAACTTTGTCTGGAGGTACCCTGATCGAATAATTAACATTCACCCGTCATTGTTGCCTGCATTCCCGGGGGCGTATGCGTATGTCCAGGCTTATGAAAGAGGTGCAAAAATCGTTGGGTGCACTGCTCATTTTGTGACAGAAGACCTTGACCAGGGACCTATTATCTGTCAGGAATCATTCAGGGTTGGACAGGAAGATACAGTAGACACAATTAAGAGAAGAGGACAGAGACTAGAAGCGGTAACATTACTAGAAGCAGTAACGCTATTCCTAGAAAACCGTATAGAAGTTAATTGGGGACGGGTTGTGATCAAAGACGCAATGGATATTGAAACCAAGAGATGAATATTAAACATTGAACATTTGTTTGATTAGTTTAATAACTCATTTGAATATGTGTAATATCAATGTCTATATACAATCTCAGTAGTTATGAGATAAAAGATAATAAAAGGAGACTAATAATCCCATTAGGTTCCTTAGAGCAACATGGTCCGCATCTTCCCATAACTACCGATACAATAATTGCAGAGTATCTAGCAAACCAAATTTCAAAAAAAATTTCATCATATGTTCTGCCAAGTATTCCTTATGGAGTATCATACGAACACAAACCATTTTTCAATATTTCAATAAGTAATGATCTACTTTCAGAACTTTTAAGTCAAATATGTATTTCATTGGGAGAAAATGGTTTTAACTATGTAATTATACTAAATGCCCACCATGGAAATATGGGAGTAGTACAATATGTTCCTCAAAAAGTAGCAAAGAATAACGCAAGATTAAATATATTTGGGATTAACTATTGGCCGCTGATTGAAAGGGAATTTGACCATGCTGGTTTTGTAGAGACTTCATTAATGCTCGCTATTGCACCAAAGCTAGTCCGCATGGAAAAAGCCAAAAGAGGCTATGTCGACCAAAAGAGATCGCATTCCACATATTCAACTTTTCTGAATAATCCATCATCATTTAAGATAACAAAAAATGGGGTCTGGGGTGATCCCACAAAAGCATCTAAAAAAGAAGGTGAAAAAATAATTTCAGTTACAATAAAGAATCTTATTAGATCAATAAAAGAACTCGATGAACTCCTTTTATTATAAAAGCAATCTAATTTTTGAATCTCAAAATTGGATATGATGTTAGTAAAATTATATCACGCTAATGAATAACTATTAATTCCAAAAAATTATTTTTGCGTAAAATGTAGTGATTTATTATTAACTTTAATATAGACCTTCATTACGCAATACCATAGGTAGTGAAATAGTTGTCCGTTGATATGGCTGTAAAGGTACTTGACGAGAGTTTAGGTAAAATAGTTCTTATAAAACTGAAAGGGAGTAAAGTTATTCGTGGAAATTTACATGGTTTTGATCAACATATGAATTTGCTACTAGACAATTCAGTTGAATTATTTGACGAAGGAAAAACTAATGAAATTGGAACTATTGTTGTAAGGGGAGATAACGTTGTTATGATATCTCCACCACCGCCAATCTGACAGTCTAAATTTAATGCTATTGGAGGTAGATTAGAATGACTAAAGGAACAACATCAATGGGAAAATTCACTAGAAAGAAGACCCATATAAGATGTAGAAGGTGTGGCAATAACTCATTTCACAAAAGGGATAAGCGTTGCGCAAAATGCGGATATCCAGATCCAAAAACAAGGAAATATGATTGGATTAAACGCAGAGTCATCTAAGTATTCTAAGGACAAGACTTAACAGTATGTTGTAATGTAATATCTTAAAGTTGGACTTGCTTATTGCATCATTTTCAATAGGGCTGGGTGCAATATCTTCTCTAGTTTTTCATCAAATAAGAAAGCAAAGAATAGGCCGAATTCGTAAGAACAAGAAAAATAGAAATGATGAAAATTACTTTGATGTAAATAAAAATAGTTCGGATCTCCAAATCATGAAAAATGAGTTGGATTCATTGGAAGTCGAAAGATCGATAATTACTAGTTCTGTGAGAAGAATACACGAAACTTTTCGAGAAGGTAAGCTAAGTAAATTGGAATTCGACAGATTAATGATAAAATACGGTGAAGATTTAAAAAAATGCGATGAGGAAATTGAGCAAACTCGATCTGTTGTCGATCTTTATGAGTTGAGTACAGTAAAGAACAATCTTGTTTCCATTATAGAAAACAAAATTAAACTTATTGATACTAGGTTAAACGAGATCTCGAACAAAAATGTCAAGATGTTGACAAAACAACCCCCACATGGAACCACGCATCAAAATTATGCGAATACCTCATTAAGTCAAAAAAATCTAGATTATTCCTTACGAACGGAAGCTGAAAAGATAAAGAAATTGGAGACCGAGATTACTGAAGCACTTAAAAAACTAGATAGCCATGATCCCACAAAATCAAAAGGTATTGGAAAGGATGAGGTATTAAAAAGTGATATAGACATATCACTTCGCGTGAATGGGCCTGACAAAAAAGATCCCCTTAGAAATTTCAAACCATCAGAGTAGATCAAAAAAATAATTAGATGGAGATTCGTTTACTTTCTAAGGATCCAATAATTTCATATTTGGGATGTGATTATTTTCCTATCTTAAACATCTTAGTACCGCAGGTTGAACATATTCCTTGTGTTGCCGGCTTTCCATTTTTCATTGTTATCTTCTTTTCATCATTCATAATCCTTTTCTGTTTACACTTTACACAATATCCTTCCATGAAAAATAGATTTCATGTGTGCATAAAAACATTATGTATG
>JAATVM010000185.1 GCA_014523495.1 Nitrososphaerales archaeon TH1920 | reverse complement strand
CTAGTGCTTTCGTATTTTAAGTACAAGGACCCGTATCTGAGTGCTAAAAGTATTGATATTTCAAATGGTCCAATGGTAAGTATAGTAGTGCCGGCGAAAAATGAAGAAAAAAATATACGAATTTGCGCTCAATCTTGTCTTAATCAAACTTATAGAAATAAGGAAATTATTATTGTAAATGATGGGAGCACAGATAGAACTGGTGAAATTCTTGATGAAATGCGTAAAGGAAATAGGGCAGAAAATTTTCGCATATTGCATTTATCAAAAAGTGTCGGAAAGAAAAAGGCAGTAGAAGCAGCAAGTGAAATAGCTCGTGGCGAGATCTATGCTTTCATGGATAGTGATTGCGACATGGCATACGACGCATTAGAGAAAGCTGCAAAAATTTTTCATGGAGATAGAAAACTAGGTGCATTAACATGCCACGGAAGAGTTAGAGATGCACAAAGCGGCAATACTATTGAAAAGTTTCAACAAGTCTACATAGACATATCGTGTAGATCAATTAAGGGCGCTGAAAGCTCCTTCAAATCAGTATCATGTTGTTCTGGATCTCTTAGCTTTTATAGAAGAGTTGCAATACAGGATTTTATCCATGAATGGGCAAATGATCGATTTTTAGGAATAGATTTTAAGTTTTGTACTGACAGAAGAATGACAGCGCACATCTTGGGTACCCGTCCTAAATCATCGGATAATTCAGCCGATAAGAACCTACAAGAACACATGCCTATTCTTCAGACAGGTGCTGATGATATAGAAACAATGAAAAAATCTTCCGATCCGGATATAGATATCTCCAATCGTTCTATTAAGTGGAATGTAGAATATTCAAACAGCATTAAAGTAAATGTTGGTGTACCTAAAACATTTGAATCATTAGCAAGGCAACAAATACGATGGAAAAAGAGCTTTATTCGCAGTCTGTTCTCAACTGGTGGAATATTTTGGAAAAGACCATTTTTTGTAGCCCTTCTGTATTACATCCAAACTGCAATGAAGCTTATTAGACCATACGTCTTGTTTTATACTATAGTAATTTTGCCCTTTAAAGGTGATTTTACCTCAGTATTATTTTGGATTGCAGGCCTAATGTTTACAGGAATGATTTGGGCAGTAGAATATAGATTAAGAAATCCAAATGATAGGCTTTGGTTGTTCAGACCTCCTTTTACATTTATTACTACATTCGTATACACATGGCTGTTAATATATTCTGCCATAACAATTAGAAACAAGAGTTGGAGATAGTTTCATAATTGATTCTGTTCATTGATAACCAAATATGAACTCATCCAAGAGATTTTAATATTGGGCTACGTTAGTGCAATACTTGTTACCTTCATGATGATCGTAGGCTTTTCAATAATCATCATGAAGCTCACAGGATATTGGCCGTGTAAGATAGGTGAATTACTAGAAGCAAAAGACGTTACCTGTAAAAAAAATTTTCAAGAAAATCTTAATATCATACTAAATTCAAGTCATATTTCATTACCTTTCCATTTTCCACTACTATTTCTTCAAAATATCGGATAATAGTTACCTCAGATATTTTTGGTATTTTGAGTTTCTTCCCATTTACCATATCCAAAATCATTGCCGGAAAATTTGCGCCTGCCAATGTGGTAAAAATAGTACCGCCTCCCATTCTTGGGTTAATCTCAACAATCTTAAGGTTACCATCTTTTGATTCTTTCATCTGAATGCAACATGGTCCTCTTATTTTGAGATATTTTGCAATCGACTTACATGTTTCAGAAATACCTTCGTCCTTTACAATTTTACCCATAGTTGAAATTCCCGCTTTTGTTTGAAGTCTGATTCTTGGCACTGCAATTATAGGGTCTCCTTCTAGGTCTGATAGCACATCTATTGTATATTCAGTGCCAGGTAGATATTCTTGAAATATCAAATTATCATTTTTTAGTCGTACGTATCTCAAATCGTCTTCGTTATCTAACTTTAAAACCCCTTTGCTCCCTTTTCCATACCTTGGTTTTGCAATTATTGGAAATCCCCTTGTTTTTTTATCGTCTAAAGTGGTGAAAGGAAGATCAAATTTTTTTGAGAGATGATTAAAAGTTTGCATTTTGTCTCTGCATATTTCCATAGTTTTTTTATCACTTACAATTGGTAATGTCCCCAACTTCAATAAATTTTCTTTATTCTCACTATATTGGTAAATATCGTATCCCGAAGATGGCATAAGAATGCCAATCTTGTGTTTTGTTATTATTTCAAAAAGTCGTTTAACGTATAATTTGCTATCTAGTTCTGGTAACACTTCGTTTGCGTCTGACATAAAAAAACCTGCAGAAATAGGATTGGTGTCCGAAGCAATAATTCTTACCGGATATTTTACCATTCTCAGAGATTTTATAGTATTAATCCCTGCGGGTGCAGAAGCACCGGGAACTAAGATAGTGGAATTTGAACCTTCTTTCAATTGGTATCCATTGCCCAAGTGAAATTTTAATTAGCACCATATAAAAATTTTCAGAACTATTGGATTTGCCTTTTACCCATAGTTTTCAACACAAATTAAATATGTATCTAGACGAATAATATCCACTTGCTTGATCTCAAATCAGATTACCACGTGCATTGCAACTATAATGATCATTCGCCCACCGAATTATCAATTGAAAAAGTAACCAAGTATGCAGAAGAAATTAACCTGAATAAACTGGCCTTTACAGAACATGTAAGAAAGACTTCTGAATGGATACCAAAATATCTTGAGGAGATAGACAGAATTGTCTCATCTGGTACTAAGATAACTATAATTTCGGGTTTTGAAGCAAAAATCCTAAAGAATGGGACAGTTGATATTCCACATGAGTATGAAGGGCATTTTTTGATTGCAAGTTTTCATACAAAGTTTTACAATAAGCAAAACTGGCTCTCGGCTTTGAAATCAACAATTTCGCTACCGTATGTAAATGTTATTGGTCATCTAGCTCCTGAAGAATCATTTGAATTAACCGACAATGAATTAGGTGAATTATCAAAATTATTGAATGAAAATGGAAAGACCGTCGAGATTAACGCAAAATATCGGAGACCCGCAATGAACTGGTTACGAATTTTCAGAGACAATAATGTAAAATTTCATCTGGGTAGCGATGCTCACAGTTTGGTCGAAGTGGGTAACTTTAGTTCTATTACCAATTTGATCGAATTCATTAATAGTTAAGATTTATTCAAGAAAAGATATCAAAACGAATATAAAGATTTTTCATTAATTTAGAATTTTTGTATAGAAATGATCTATAATAGTGCTAAAGAAAGTATCAAAATTATTTAAACAAAGTGATACTAAATATTTGAAAGTAATTAGCATTTGCCCGTCGTCATCGAAAAATTTCTTACGATCTATTTCAAGTATCTTGAAAAACTGTCATAATCTAGATTAGAAATAAACAATAATCTTTAAATTATATAAGTATGGTATAGAAGAGAGATTTTTCATCTATATGACTAAGATAGTGATTATTGACTCGCAAGTTGCCGGAATTTCTGGCGACATGTTATTAAGTAGTTTGATTGATGTCGGAGCAAATAAAAAAAAAGTTATTGATTCCATCTATACTTGCCAAAATTATTTTGAAGGATCTAAAATACACAATGTTGATTTTTTGAAAACTAATTCCTATGGAATATCATGCACTAAATTATTATTGGATTATACAGATTCCGTAAGTTCACGTTTAGGCAGCACAGTCTATAGATCAGTTGCGGCTTGTTGTGATTCACTAAAATTATCAAGTGATTCAAAATCATTCGTTCTAAATTCACTCAAAAGAATAATTTTGGCAGAATCAAAAATTCATGGAAGTAACTTTAGTAGGGTCCGATTGCACGAAGTATCTACTATAGATACTGCCGCAGACTTGATCGGTACTGCAGTTGCCCTAGATGATCTGGATCTTATTTCAAAAAAATTCTATACTACCGATGTTGCGATTGGTAACGGATTATTAAAATTTTCTCATGGGATTGTTCCCAATCCTAGCAATGCTATTTTGGAAATTTTTAAAAATAAACAAATATTACTAGTACCAGGGAAACTTGATGGTGAACTTACTACACCTACTGGGGCAGCCATGTTGATAAATCTAGCGTCTGAACATATCTCTCATTATCCTCCTATCATACCAGAAAAAATAGGTAATGGTGCTGGTCAAAAAGAGGGAAAAAAAGTTGCCAATATACTCAGGGTAGTGATAGGAAATTCAAATTCAAAGCTGGATTATAGCTTTGAAAGTATTTATGAACTAGAAACTAATGTTGACGATGCTACAGGCGAGATGATAGGAAACATGATAGACATTCTTTATGCAAATAATGCAAAAGATGTAACGGTGCTACAAGGTCTAACTAAAAAGAGTAGACCCTCATTTGTGGTTAAAGTCTTGACAGATAAAATATCTAGAGATTCATTAGTTCAAATCCTCTTAAATGAAACAGGTTCCCTAGGTTGCAGAATAAATGAAGTAAACCGGATAACGACTTCTAGATCTTTCATTACTGTTCCCATAACGCTAGGGAATGAAAGATTCGAGGTAAAGGTTAAGATATCTAGAGATAGCGATGGGGTAATTAAAACTATTAAACCAGAGTACAATGATATTAAAAACATTTCAACAAAACTAAAAATTCCATATAAAAAAGTATTTGATAAGGCATATTATGAGTTAATGAAGAAATATAATTGATGATTAATTTGGAAGATAAGGTTTTTGAAGGAATAATTTCATGGTTTAAAGACAAGAATCAAAAAGCGATAGTTGCGTTATCAGGAGGTGTCGACAGTGCTGTGGTTGCGTTAGCTGCAAAGAAAGCATTGGACAAAAAAGCAATTGCAGTTACTGCGGATTATAATACTCTTTCTGCGGACGAATTGAAATCTGCAAGAAAAATTGCAAAAGAGATTAACATAGAGCACAAAGTTATAAAATACAATGAATTAGAGAATGCCGAATTTGTTAAGAATGATTTACTGAGGTGTTATCACTGTAGAAGTGAATTAGCATCGTATTTGTTGCATGAAGCAAAAAAAATAGATGTAGTATTGGTAGTCGATGGTACAAATATTGATGATTTGAAAGATTATCGTCCAGGTATCAAAGCCCTGAGAGAAAACGGTATCAAAAGTCCACTTGTAGAGCTAAGAATTGATAAGAATAATGTGAGAAGTATTGCTAAATCAAATAATTTATCGGTGTTTGATAAACCGTCAAACTCGTGTTTGGCGTCTAGGATACCTTACGGATCTCCTGTAACATTTGCAAAACTAAAAAGAATTGAAACTGCCGAATTTTTGGTTAGATCGATTTTTAATGTTAGACAAGTAAGGGTAAGAGATCATCAAGACCTTGCGAGAATCGAAGTTGGGAAAGAAGAGATAAAAGAAATGTTTGATACGAAAAAACTTTCAGAGATGGATTCAAAATTAAAACACTTGGGGTTTAAACACATCGCTTTGGATTTATCAGGTTACAAGAGTAGAGAAAATATCAATACCTCTTCTAGCAACAATACAGTTTAGATTTAGAATAAGGCAAAAAAAATTAATATGCCGTAGTAACCGCACAGAAAGATTAAGATTGAACAGTATACAATCAATTACATGGCAAAACTGAAAGAAGGAGATATTGCTCCTGATTTTGAATTACCCGATATTGACATGAACATGCATAAACTGAGAGACTTTAGGGGTAAGAATGCATTGTTGGCGTTCTTTCCGGCTGCAGAATCCCCAGTATGCACTACTGAAATGTGTGTTTTCCGCGACTCGCTCAACGAATTTGAAAATAAGAATACTACGGTAATAGGCATTTCAATTGATGGTCCATTTGCAAATAAAATATTCAAAGTAAATAGACACCTGAATTTTCATCTTTTGAGCGATTACAAAAAAGAAACAATAAGTGACTATGGAATAGTAATGAAGGATCTTGGTCCTTTGAAGGACTACAATGCGGCAAAAAGATCTGTCTTCCTGTTAGATAAAGATGGAATAATTAAATACATTTGGATTTCAGATAATCCACTAGTTGAACCAAATTATGATGAAATTAGAAATAAACTAAATGAGATAAATAACTAATAGACAAATTAAGCGGGTCAGAGAATATCCTCTTGTGAGAAATATAATTCTTTTATTCTATTAACGCAACAACATCGTTTCTCGAGACCGTATCGCCCACTTTTACTTTTATGTCCCTAATGCAACCGTCTTTATGGCCCTTGACAGCAACTTGCATTTTCATAGATTCAAGTACAATAACAGAATCTCCTTTTTTTAGTTGATCACCAGACTTTAACATTATAGAAACAACTCGACCTGGAATTTGACTGTAGAGTTTGTTTTCTCCAGAAGAAGATCCGCTTATAGCCAGGGATTTTTCTAAAATTTCAGTCAATTTTGAATGTTTTTTAAGAACAATTTGTTCTCCATTCATTATCATTTTAATGTATGAGCTACCAAATTCAATTATTTTAGCAGTTCTATATGAATTATCCAAAATAAATTCTAATATACTGTTCTTGAGACCGATTATTCTAATAAAATGTTCTTTACCATTTATTGTAGCAATAATTTTACCATCCACGCTCGATTCTGATATTGAACCCGAAAGAATGTTATCTAAATTATTAATTTTAAATTCCATTTTTAGTATTTCCTGCTCTTACCCAATCAGATAATGAAAGTTCCTTTGATGAATTGTAGGCAGGATTTTGTCCCTTTAGAAATTCAGAGTAAAGTAAAGCCGCAGCAATAGAGGAATCAGATGTCTTTAGGGTACGCTCTTTTATTTGATTTTGCATTAAATTTAATATTCCATATTTTTCTAAATAATCTGTGGAGATATTTCCATTAATAAAGTTCTTCTCATTCATTATGGTTCGATATAGAGGAATAGTTGTGTTTATTCCTTCTATTATAAATTCATCCAAAGCATTGGACATTCTGACTCTTGCTTCATTAAAATCTTGTCCCCATGTTATCAATTTTGCGACCAGGGAATCATAATATCCGGATACATTACATCCCGGATACAAATAAGTATCTACTCTAACACCAGGACCATATGGCAGATTACAATCTGGGATAAGACCAACAGAAGGAACAAAGTCATGAAATGGATCTTCAGCATTAATTCTACATTCAATTGCAGAACCATTAAGATTAAGATCCGATTGTTGAAAAGGAATATCTTCACCACATGCAATTCTAATCTGCAATTTGACAAGATCGATACCTGTAACTAACTCAGTAACTGGATGCTCTACTTGTAGGCGAGAATTAATCTCTATAAAATAAAAATTGCCCTTTTCATCCCTCAAAAACTCGGCAGTTCCAGCATTAAGATAATCCACGGACTCCGCTGCTCTGACTGCTATTTCCCCTATCTTTGATCTGGTTTTTTTATCCACAACTGAAGATGGAGAAAATTCTATGAGCTTTTGATGACGCCTTTGTATAGAGCATTCTCGTTCGAAAATATGCCTGCCATTTCCGCTGGAATCTCTTGCAAGTTGGAACTCGATGTGTCTGATTCCTTGAAGAAATTTTTCAACATACAGTCCAGATTTACCAAAAGCTGCTCTTGATTCCGCAGATGCCATTTCAAATTCTTCTCTAAGCTTTTTTTCGTTATCTGCTAAACGAATTCCTCTTCCACCTCCACCATATGCAGATTTAAGCAATATAGGATATCCTGCCTCTTCGGCTATTTCGACTGCCTTATCTACGTCTTCTAAGATATCATCGCTTCCGGGTATTGTTGGCACTCCTGCCTTTGTCATTATTTCTTTACATTTCATTTTATCACCAGTCAATGCCATGGCTGCACTGGTTGGACCAATAAAGATGATTCCCTTTTCTTCACACTTTCCTGCAAAGGTTTCGTTTTCAGAGAGAAATCCATACCCTGGATGAATTGCTTCTGCTCCCGAAATTTCGGCAATTTCAATGATCTTATCTATATTAAGATAGCTTTTAGCCGGTGCTGGAGGTCCAAGATAGTAGGCTTCATCAGCACTCTTTACATGCTTTGATCTTAAATCTTCATCAGAATACAATGCAATTGATTTTATCTTCAATTCCTTGCATGCTCTAATAATCCTCAGAGCTATCTCACCCCGGTTTGCAATCAATATGCTTGATATTAATTTTCCCATTCCAGATCTCCTCTAAAGATTAATGTTACCATGTTTCCTTACTGGTCTTGACTCTCTCTTATTATGTAACAAATTTAGAGCTTTCACTATCATAATTCTAGTTTCAATTGGATCGATCACAAGATCGATTATTCCCTTCTCTGCTGCAATGTACGGATTTGCAAATTTTTCACGAAATTCTTTTGCTAGTTTCTTTTTAATTTCTACGGGATTTTTAGCATTCTTGAGATCTTTTCTATTCACAATGGTTATAGCGGCCTCTGGACCCAATACTGCAATTTCTGCTGTAGGCCATGCATAGTTTATGTCCGCTCTCAAATTCTTACTTCCCATTGCTATGTAGGCACCACCATAAGCCTTTCCAATAATGCATGTTACCTTAGGGACTGTGGCTTCACAGTATGCATAGAGCAGTTTGCTACCATGTCTTATGATCCCATTATGTTCTTGATCTGCACCCGGCATGTATCCAGGGGTATCAACTAAAGTAACTATTGGAATGTTAAAACAATCGCAAAATCGTATAAAGCGCGCTGCTTTGGTTGAAGAATTGATGTCCAAGGCGCCGGCAAGATACATAGGTTGATTAGCAATTATTCCAACAGCCGCTCTGTCAATTCTTGCAAATCCAACTACAATATTTTCTGCGAAATGTTCATGAACCTCTAGAAAATCCCCCTTATCAACGAGTAATTTTATAATTTGCTTCATGTCGTACTGTTCATAAGGATTTTCTGGCAAAATTTTTGAAAATTCTGGTTCGAGTCGGTTTGGATCATCCTGTGATTCAGATATGGGTGATACTTCTAAATTATTCTGAGGTATAAACGAAATTAATTTCTTAATCTTATCCATGCATTCATATTCATTTTCCGCGACAAAATGAGCAACACCGGATTTTGTTGAATGGGTTCTTGCGCCGCCTAAATCTTCAAAAGATACCTCCTGGCTTAGAACTTCTTTTACTACTTCAGGACCTGTAACAAACATTTGACCTATATTTTCAACCATTATAACAAAGTCTGTCATAGCGGGTGAATAAACCGCTCCGCCTGCACATGGCCCCACACTTGCTGTAATTTGTGGAATAACGCCAGATGCCATAGTGTTTCTAAAAAATATGTCACCGTATCCATCAAGACTCATTACACCCTCTTGGATTCTTGCTCCACCTGAATCCAAAATACCAATAAGTGGTGCACCTACTTTAATTGCATGATCCATTAATTTTACAATCTTTTTGCCAGCCATTTCACCGAGCGAACCACCCAATATTGTAAAATCATAGGCATAAACAAAGACCTGTCTTCCATTTATGGTACCAAAACCTGTTATGACACCATCCCCATAAAATTTTGCCGTATCAGAGTCACCAGATCTTTGAACGACATACTTGTCAATTTCAATAAAAGAATTACTGTCTAAGAGTAAATCTAGTCTTTCTCGTGCAGTTAGTTTGCCTTTTGTGTGTTGAGCTTCAATTCTGTCTTGGCCTCCTCCTATCTCTGCTTTTTTTTTCATTTCATGCAGTCTGTTTATCTTTTCATCATGCATAACAATTTTTAACAGCACATATTCGCATATAAATTCATTATAGCTAATCCTTCAACTTCTTGACTTAATTTGGGACCTGTGTCCTAATTTTGATTGATTCTTTGGTCCCTTTCCCAATGGCAGATTATTATTCTCTTAATCCAGCCCTTCCGCCTTTGGCTCGTCTAAAGTAGTTCATGCCTAAATTATAATTATCATATAATGACTCTAATGTTTCAATTTCAGATAGAAGACTTTGGAGCTCGTACTTTGGAACGTTTGGATCATTTTTCATTGATTCGTATTTTTCATATTTTTCAGCAAGTAATTTTCCAACGTTCTGCTCATACTCGCTAGACATAAGAGATATAGAATTTTTCAGAGTTTAATGTTTTTCTGTTTCAGATTGATGTAAAACTGACGCATGGTGAAAAATCCAGACCCTTGTACTCGGGTTGATTGTATAAATTTTGTAAGTTTCCTATCTTTGACTGTTTTGCTCCGTTCTTGAAATCTCTCTGACGATGGCATCAGCTTCTTTTTCTGATGTAATTGTACTGCGAACTAGATCCTCATATTCATTAATCGAGGATAGGACCTGAGCTAAACATTCAAAATAAAAACTGCCAAAATTACTTCTAGAGGTATGGAAATATTGTGCGAGTGTTCGTAGTGCTTTTTTCAATCCCTGTGCCCTTGAAAAAATACCCATATGCTCAAAGCCTATGCTGTATCTGTTGTAACGGATATACTTATTTCGTGACTCGTAAAATAATGATTTGGTCAAAATTAATGGAAAATATCTTAAAATTTTCCAGTTTCTCAAGATCAAAGATCTACTCAAGATTACATCCAGTTGTGACAACTTGTCTAATAGTATTGAAATTGTAGACAAGTCAATCTTTGACATAACTATACTGGAAAAAAAAGCTGAAAGAATATCTTTGCGTCTATCTTCAGAGGACTGTCCAAATCTCGGGTCCGAGTATGAAGTATCGGCTTTCATAACAAGATCCAAGGCTTGTTCAAAAGTTTTAGAAGAAAAAAATTGGTCTATCATGTTTTCAATATCAATCTCAAGCATCGGATTTTTCATAGTTGTATAACCTGCAACCTTCACCTGTGCAGCATTCAAAAGTGATCTAACATCACCGGAACAATTTCTAACAACATCAGCTCTGTCTTCAAATTTCATTGAATAATTTTGGATTCTAAGAAACCTATCTAAATAAAGCATCAAAAGCCTTGGAGGTATTGGCGAGAATGTAACTGTTTTTGATACTTTTGAGAGTTTCTTTATTACTTCATTTGACTTGTTTGCTGCCATAATTACCCTAATTGATGGCTCTTTGAATAGTTCGATTAAGAAATCTAGCCCTCCTGAATCTTCTCTGTTTGAAATTCCATCTATTTCATCTAGAAAAAGGAGAAAGTTTTTTCCAGTAAGGCTGACATTTGAAAATATAGGAAAAATTACTTGTGAAAGTGTGTTCTTATTGCGTGTATCACTTGCGTTCAGTTCAACAAGATCAATATCAAATTCGTAACATAATGCGTGAACAAATGATGTTTTACCCACCCCTGGAGGTCCTACGAGTAATAAGGGCTTAGTTCCGTTTGACCATTTAACTAACCATTCAATTATCTTTTTACGAGAATTTTCATTACCAACAAAATCTGAGGTTTTTAGTTGTCTCACAAACCTACACTCCTTTCCTAAAAGTGACTATAACTTCGAATTTTTGATACTTATGGACAGATTTTTTTGGAAATATGGGAACAAGTCTCGTCGTTTCATTTCCTTAAACCAGTACTGATTATAGTGACTTACTGTAAGGAATAGAAATTTTAGAAAAGGTTTTATGGTTAATCCATCTGGTAACATTTCTAGTGCAATTTTAGCCTCATCCAAATAAATTTCACTTTTCTTTAAGGTAAGTTCAAATGCTTTTTCTACATTTTTTGTAACTATAGAATAGTATAATGGCCATGATGGAATCTTAATACCACCGGTCACTATCGCATCTTCCATTTCATTGCCACATCCAACACATTCTGCTGCTTTAGCCATGCCTAAATGAAAGATATCATTTAGAGGACTGAGGTTTAAGGCCATATTTCTTCCAGCAGTTCCCATGACAGCACGATACTTCTTGTAGCATCCTATCATATTTTCATCACTTACTGATTCTGGGTTAGATTTTAACCTAGAATCAATATACTGTCCGATCCTTGCGTCTTTGAAGCCATCCTCAAAGGCCTTCAGTACTGCATCTCCACCAACAGAGATCTTTTGTCGTGCAATTTCTAGGATGTAGGGATTCATTAGTTTATAGTCATCAAGAAATTCGATATCTTCATCAGCGTCCATTATCCTATCCATTGGTTCACTAAGATCGATGGCGATAACATGACCGTCAACGATCGAGTTCCTAATTTCTTTGGATACGGGCTCTTTATAGAAATCCGAGGCACTATCAATAAGAGCGTTTAGAACTGGAAAAGTCATTTTTACAAAATTGGAGTTCAGTATTCGTTGTACCCTGTCTGCTAAAATGTCAGGTTTTGAGAGTCTTTCCCGTACTGATTCAATCTTTGAATCATCCAAGGACAATTCGTTTGATTCTATTTCATCAATAAATTTTTTCATCGTAGTTTTAGGATTGGTATCTGAAATCAATTTTTCATGGAGAGATAGTAAAAATCTCTTCGTAAATTCCGAAAATTCCTTTTCAGACTGGTCTTTGTATTTCCGGTATTCGGTATACCCTTTTTCTTGTAAAAGTATCTGCTTTACTATTTTTTTACCGGACATAGTACTCAATAATGAAAGTTTTGAAAAAATTTTACTTTCTTTGGCGCTCATTTACAATTCTTTCAGAATATTCCGTCGTTATTTAACTTTCAGATTGAAGATGTTTATTTTAGAAATTCAAAGATAAATGTTGTGTTAGCCGCAACGACTATCTTGATGACATGGCTATTCTTTCTTGTTCATTTTTTTTCTTTACAGAATGGCTTTCCATAGAATTACGTGAGGCTGATATAATCTCCTTTGCAAGTGCCTCTTCCATAGTTTTTGGATTTGAATAAGTCGACTCTCTTACTCCTTCTGCTATGAACCGGAGTGCCAGATCGATTCGTCTTAATGGAGCCACATCAACAGAAACGTGGTAGACAACACCACCGTAGACAATTCTTGTCGTGTCTTCATTAGGCGCTGCATTCTCAATGGCCCTAATTAGTAATTCCACGGGATTGTTACCAGTCTCATGATAAATTAAATCAAGTGATGTTTTTACAGTTTTTATCATTCTGCCCTTTTTGCCACCCATTCGTCCAGTGTTTTTAGCATATTTTTTACCAAAGTGCATCAGTTTGTTCACCAACCTCTCAATAATATGGACTTCAGCCTTCTTCAGCCTCTGATGTTCATGTCTACCAAAGCTGATAGGAATTATTGCAGGATCCATCGCGATGACATTTTTTAATCCTGTATCATGGATATCAATATCGGTCGTATTCCATTTATTAAACAAGAACATGACGTTTTCTTTTGTAACCATTCAAATCATCTCCTTGGTTTTTCTTTTCTTCCATATACTAGTTCTATAAGGGATACTCCGTTTACCTTGAACACTTGCCATCTAACTCCGGGTATATCTCCCATGGCACCACCCATCGAACCTCCAATTCCTTCTAACATGACTTCGTCATGCTCATCTATATAATTCAGTGCACCATCCCGTGGAAGGAATGCGGTTATAGATTTTCCATTCTTGATTAATTGAACTCTAACACATTTTCTCACGGCAGAGTTAGGTTGTTTTGATTCAATTCCAACTTTTTCAAGAACAATTGCCCTTGCCTGTGGAGCGCCTTCTAATGGGTTTGCTTTCTTATCGAGCATCAACATCCGTCTCTTATAGTATTTATTTGACCATCTCATCCTTTTTCTCTTAGATTTCAAGACTCTTCCTGAAAAAAGCCCTAAAGGAGACTTTGCCATTTAATTTTTAACCTCAATCAATCTGGGCATGATCCTCACTCACTATCATAACATTTGAAATCTGAAAATATCTTTTTGCCAATATTCTTGCCTTCTCCGCGTTACGTCCCTCCTTACCCACTACTATGCCTTTCTTTTTTGAATCTACGACCACTACAGCTTGTCTTGACCCATCAAATCTATTATTAATTTTTATCTCGTTTATCATATCTGAATTAAGGACATTGCCCAAAAAGGCCGATGGATCATCTGAATATTCGACTAATTCAACTTTCTTTGTTACAATCCCTTGTAACTGCCTTATTGTCGCCCCACCTTTTCCAATAGCCAGTCCCATCTGTCCTTTATTTACTACAAAAATTACCCTATCCATTTTTCCATCCACAACGCAATCTCGTGCAATGGCTCCGGTTATATTTTGAAATAACGACATCAATCTTAATTCTCCAGAAGTTAGTTTGATTTTTTCAGTCAATTTGGTTGCTTCCCACTAACATTAATTCTTTTGATACTTTTGAAAATTGATAATTGGCCATTTTGTAGTCATTTTTTAAATTATGATCATTTGGGAAATTTTTTCAAGATAAGAGTAACTCCGCATTTCAAGTCATTAGTTCCCAAATTCGTTTAGTATCTCTTGAATTTCATTATCCTTGCCAATTTTAAGAGACAATGCACTTATTCTAAATGGTTTATTGCACAGTCTGCCTAGCTGAATAGAATTACCATCATAATGTAACGTTGGTACCTGCGCAGATTTTGCCTCT